>CAZOZE010000185.1:0-11845 GCA_964584215.1 uncultured Rhodobacterales bacterium | reverse complement strand
CGCCGACCACGCCGCGCTGCTGGAGCGCATTTATCGGTTCCTGCTGAGCGACGCGGGCGTTATACCCTCCGACTGGATCGACGGGCAGGTTGCGCGGCTCGACCGGACCGACGGAGACATCGACGCGCTGTCCAAGCGCCTCGCCCATGTCCGCACCTGGGCCTACGTCGCCAATCGCGGGCGATGGCTGGACGATCCGGGCGGCTGGCGGGAGCGGACGCGCGCGGTGGAGGATCGTCTGTCCGACGCGCTCCACGCCCGGCTGACCCAGCGATTCGTGGACCGGCGCACCAGTGTGCTGATGCAGCGCCTGAAGCAGAAGGAGAGGCTCGTGGCCGAAGTGAGCGACACGGGCGCGGTGATCGTCGAGGGCCACCCGGTGGGGCGGCTTGAGGGCTTTCGCTTCCGGCCCGACCCCGACGCGGGCGCGGTGGAGCTCAAGACGCTGAAAGCGGCGTCGCAGCAGGCGCTGCAGGCGCATCTCACCGCGCGCGCCGACAAGTTCTACAACGCCCCCGACACCGAGATCGACGTTACCGATCAGGGCGGGCTGATGTGGGGCGCGGACGCGGTCGGCAGGCTGGAGGCCGGGCCGGACCCGCTCAATCCCACGGTGCGCGCCTTTGTGGACGAGGGCGCCGACCCCGCGATCGCCGACAAGGTGACGCGCCGCCTGACGCACTGGATCGAGCGGCGGATCAAGGCGCTTTTCGAGCCGCTGACCACCCTGCGCGACGACCCGGCGATGACCGGGCTGGCGCGCGGCGTCGGCTTTCAGCTGATCGAGGCGCTGGGTGTGCTGCCGCGCCGCCAGATCGCGGATGACGTGAAGCAGCTCGATCAGGAGGGGCGCGCACTGCTGCGCAAGCACGGGGTGCGGTTCGGCCAGCACCACGTGTTCATGCCGGCGCTGCTGAAGCCCGCGCCGACGCGGTTCCGGCTGCTGCTGTGGGCGCTGCACGCGAAATTCGACGAATTTCCCGCCGCCCCGCCGCCGGGCCTTGTCACCATCGCCGCCGTTCCCGGCGCGCCGGAGGGGTTCTATCCGCGCGCGGGATACCGGCTGTGTGGCGCCCGCGCGCTGCGCATCGACATGCTGGAGCGGCTGGCCGACATGATCCGCCAGCGCGACGCGCGCGCAGGCTTCGAGGCGGCGCCGGAGATGCTGTCGATCACCGGCTGCACGCTCGAGCAGTTCGCCGACCTGATGAAGGGCCTCGGCTACGCCGCCGCGCGCGGCGAGCGGCCCAAGGCGCGCCCGGCGAAGGCGCCCGGAGCCGGGGCGCCCGCTGCGGATGCGCCCGACACTGCTGCAGATCCCGCTGCGGCGGGTGAGACCGCCGGGAACGCGACCGGGGCGGCGCCTGACCCCGCCACGCCGTCCGGACCCGACGCCGCGACGCATGAGGGCGCGACGCTGGAGACCGCGACTGCGGCGGCGGAGGCTGCGGATTCGGGGGCTGCGGATTCGGGGGCTGCGACACCCGAGGCCGCCACGTCCGAGGCAGCCGAGACTGTCGCCGCGACTGCCGCCGAGACCGCCGCCGAGACCGCCGCCGAGGCGACGCCGGACGCCGCCATGCCGCCCGAAGCCCGAACCGCAACGCCTGAGACCGCGACACCTGAGACCGCGACGGACGGCGACGCGGCGACCGGCGAGACCGGCGCCGCTTCCGAGACCGCAGGCGCGGGCCAGGACGCGGCGCAGGACGCCGCCCAGCCCGAAGGTCCGCTCGAGACCGAGACGTTCTACACCTTCACCCTCGCGCCGCGCCGCCCGCCGCGCGACGCCGCCGGGCGCGACCGTCCACGTTCCCCGCGCGGCCCCCGCGCCGGGCAGCCCGCCGAAGCCGGCGGAGAAGCGACGCCTCCGGACGCCGCGCGCCCCGACCGCCCGAAGGGCGAACGGCGCTGGGACAAGAAGGGCGAGGGCGCGAAGGGCGGCGCCAGGGGTGGCCAGAAGCCGCGCGGCGAGCGCGCAGGCGGCGGTTCTGGCGGGGGTTCTGGCGGCGGTTCTGGCGGCGGGCCGCGCCGCGACGACGCAGGCCCGCGCGCCTTCTCCGCCGCCCCCAAGCCGGATCGCGGCCAGAACGACCGCCCAAAGAACGATCGCCCGCAAAACGACCGCCGCGCGCCCGATCCCGACAGCCCGTTCGCGATTCTCAAGCAGTTGCGCGACAAGCTGTGAGCACGGACCCGCCAGCGACGGACGCCGGGCGGGACGCCGTCCGGCTCGACGTCTGGCTCTGGCGGGCGCGGTTCTTCAAGACGCGCGCGCTGGCGGCCAGGGTCGCCGCGCAGGGCTTGCGCGTCAACGGCCAGCGCACGCACAAGCCCGGCGCCCGCGTGCGCCCCGGCGACGTGCTGACCTTTGCGCAGGGCGCGCAGGTGCGGGTGATCGAAATCGTCGCGCCCGGCGCGCGGCGCGGCCCGGCGCCCGAGGCGCAGGCGCTCTGGCGCGACCGCGCGCCGCCGACGGCGCAGGCGGCGCCGCCACGCCGCGTCGGCGCCCGCCCCACCGGGCGCGACCGCCGCCAGACCGACGCCCTGCGCCGTTCGGACACTTGAAGCCGCCGCGAGCCCTCCTTACAAGGCTGTCAACCAGACTGGACGGGAAGGCCGGAGCGCGCCGATGACCTATGTCGTGACCGACAACTGCATCAAGTGCAAATACCTCGACTGCGTCGAGGTTTGTCCGGTCGATTGCTTCTACGAAGGCGAGAACATGCTCGTCATCCATCCCGACGAGTGCATCGACTGCGGCGTGTGCGAGCCGGAATGCCCCGCCGACGCGATCAAGCCCGACACCGAGCCAGGGCTGGAGAAGTGGCTGGAGATCAACGCGAAATTCGCCGACAAATGGCCGGTGGTCACCATCAAGCGCGACCCGATGCCCGAAGCGGAGAAGTTCGACGGCGAACCGGGCAAGTTCGAGAAGTACTTCTCCGAAGCCCCCGGCGAGGGCGACTGACGCCGCCGCGCCCGGCCCGCCCCGGCTGCGATTGAGCCCGCCGCGCGGCGGGAGACGGCCTCGTGCGCCGCGAAACGTGGCGACTCAGTGGATTTTGCGCTCCCAAGCTGCTATATGATGTAATTGTGTCATCGTTGCTGACGCAGCGATCGACGCGCTTGATGTGTCAAGGGCTGCCTGCGCCACCGCCGCCTCGGCGTCGGCTCAATCCTTACGGTCCACGCGCTTTTCGCTCTTGTATCCGGGCGAGGGGTGCCGATTTGTGACTCTGGCGCGACCCTATGCCCTCCGGGGCCAAAGAGAACAGGAGACGGGATGACCAGGAAGAACTCGCCGAAGCGTCCGGAGTTTCACCCGAACGATTACGTCGTCTATCCGGCGCACGGCGTCGGCAGGATCCTCTCGATCGAGGAGCAGAACATCTCGGGCGTCGAGCTTGAGATGTTCGTGATCTCGTTCGAGAAGGAAAAGATGACGTTGCGGGTGCCCACCGCCAAGGCCACGTCGATCGGCATGCGCTCGCTGTCCTCGCCCGACATCGTCGGCAAGGCGCTGGAGACGCTGAAGGGCCGGGCGCGCAGCAAGCGCGCCATGTGGTCGCGCCGGGCGCAGGAGTACGAGCAGAAGATCAACTCCGGCGACCTGTTGTCGATCGCCGAAGTGGTGCGCGACCTGCATCGCGCCGAGGATCAGCCCGAGCAGTCCTACTCCGAGCGCCAACTCTACGAGGCCGCGCTGGAGCGGCTGACGCGCGAGGTCGCGGCGGTCGAGATGATCGACGGCGCCGCCGCCGCCGAGCGTGTCGAGACCGCGCTGGTCAAGCGCGCCGCCTGAACGCCTGCGCCGCATGATCTGGCCGCGCTTCCCCCGGGGCGCGCGGCCTTTTTCATGCGCCGACCCGCGTCACGCCGCGACCAGCGCGGCCAGCGCCGCCGCCTCGCCCAGCGCCTGCGCCGCGCCCAGCACGTCGCCGCTGATCCCGCCGATCTTGCGCCGCGCCAGCGCCGCCGTCGCCAGCGTCGTCAGCGCCGCCGCCAGCAGCGCCAGCGCGCCCGCCGCGCCGCCCAGCGCCGCAGCCAGCGCCAGCGCCACGCCCAGCGCCGCGACGACGGTCGCAAAGGACGGTCGCCCCGTCGCCGCCGCCAGCCCGTCGGCGCGCGCCTGCGGCGCCCAGTGCAGCATCGCCGCCAGCGGCGCGCGGCTGACCGCCCCCGCCGCCGCGCAGACGGCGACCGCGCGCCAGCCTTCCAGTTCCGCCAGCAGCCCCGCCTTGCCGATCAGCAGCAGCGCCAGCGCCGCGACGCCAAAAGTTCCCAGACGGCTGTCGCGCATGATCTCCAGCCGCCGGGCGCGGTCCGCCCCGCCGCCGAAGCCGTCGGCGCAGTCGGCCAGCCCGTCCTCATGCAGCGCGCCGGTCAGCGCCAGACCCAGCGCCAGCGCCAGCGCCGCCGAGGCCAGCGGCGCCAGACCCAGCGCGAGCGCGCCCGCCAGCGCGGCGCCGACGCACCCGCCCAGGCCTGCGCCGACCAGCGGCCAGGCCCAGGCCGCCGCCGCGCCGCGCGCGCCCGCGAAGCCGTGGTCGAGCGGCAGCGGAAGCCGCGTCAGCAGGCTGGCGGCGACCAGCGGATCGCGCCTGTCAAAGAGTCGCATCAAACAGTCGCATCTCCCACGCCTTTCCCCGCCGCGCCGCGCGCGCTACCCGGTCGCGACGCTTACGCCGCGATGGACCCCGACGCCAATGCCCCAACTCGCCGATCTGAACGATTTCCGCCGCCGCCTCGCCGCCCTGCCGGGGCCGGACGCCGGGGCCGCCGCCGCCGCGCGCGCCCGCGACGCGACGCTGACCAAGCCGCCGGGGGCGCTGGGGCGAATGGAGGCGATCGCCGAATGGTATTGCGGCTGGCGCGGCGATCCGCGCGCGCGGGTCGCGCGGCCGCAGATCGTGGTGTTCGCCGCCGATCACGGCGTGGCGGCGCGCGGCGTCTCGGCGTTTCCCGCCGACGTCACCGCCCAGATGGTGGCCAATTTTCGCGCGGGCGGCGCGGCGATCAACCAGATCGCCGCCGTGCTGGGCGCGCGGCTCGACGTGGCGGCGCTCGATGTCGGCCGCCCGACCGCCGACTTCACCGCCGCGCCCGCGATGGACGACGGCGCGTTCCTCGCCGCGCTGAACGCGGGCTGGCAGGCGGTGGACCCGGAGGCCGACCTGCTGATCCCCGGCGAGATGGGCATCGGCAACACCACCGCCGCCGCCGCGCTCGGCGCCGCGCTGCTAGGCGGCGCGCCCGGGGACTGGGTGGGGCGCGGCACGGGGGTCGACGATTCGGGGCTGGCGGCCAAGGCCGCCGCCGTCGCCGCAGGGCTGGCGCGGCACGGCGCGGCGCTGGCCGACCCGCTGGAGGCGCTGCGCCGCGTCGGCGGGCGTGAGCTGGCGGCGATGGCGGGCGCGATCGTCGCGGCGCGCGCGCGGCGCATTCCGGTGATCCTCGACGGCTTCATCGCCACCGCCGCCGCCGCCGCGCTGGAAAAGGCGCAACCCGGCGCGCTCGACCACTGCCTCGCGGGCCACGCCTCGGCGGAACAGGCCCACCGCCGCCTGCTCGACGCGCTGGGCAAGGCGCCGCTGCTCGATCTGGGGATGCGGCTGGGCGAAGGCTCCGGCGCCGCGACCGCCGCGCTGGTGGTGAAGGCGGCGCTCGCCTGCCACAGCGGCATGGCGACCTTCGCCGAAGCCGGGGTTTCGGGCGGCTGACCGCGTTTCAGCGCCGGTCGGTCAGCCGCATCCGGCGTTCAAGCCGCGCGAACAGCCGCGCAAGACCATAGCACAACGCGAAATACAGCGCCGCGACCACGATCCAGGTCTCGAACCGCCGCCCGGTCGAGACCGCGACCTCGGTGGCGATGAAGGTCAGCTCCTGCACCGAAATCAGCGAGACGATGGCGCTGTTCTTGACCAGCATGATGAACTGGTTGGCGAGCGGCGGCGTCACCGCGCGCAGCGCCAGCGGCGCCGTCACCAGCCGGAACACCTGAAACGGCCGCAGGCCGAGGCTGCGCGCGGCCTCCTTTTGCGCCTCGGGAACCGAGCCGATCCCCGCGCGCACGATCTCGCAGATATAGGCGGCCTCCAGCAGCGCAAGACACAGCACCCCCGACAACAGGTTCTCCGCCAGCGCGGGCGGGCCGAGCAGCGCGCCGGTCAGCGCCGCGCCCTGCGGCCCCAGCGCGCGCAGCGCGGCGTCAACGCCCAGCGCCGGGATGATCTGCGACGACAGGAAGAAATAGAACACGAAGATGAACACCAGCGGCGGCATGTTGCGGATCAGGCCGACATATACCGTCGCCGTCATCTTCGGCAAAAGCCGCGCACTCGACGCCATCGCCCCCAGCGCCAGGCCCAGCAGGCTGGCCAGCGCCATCGCCCACAGCGACAGCCGGATGGTGGTCAGCAGCCCCTCCAGCAGCAGGTTGGGCCGCCAGCCGCCGTCGGGGCCGGTGCGGATCAGCGCGCCGGGCAGAAAGCTCCAGTCCCAGCGATACACCAGCACATCGGAGACGCGGAACCAGAAATAGGCCGCCATGCCGAGCGCCGCGGCGATCAGCGCGGCGTCGAGCGCGCCGAAGCGGCGCGGACGGTCGGGGTCGGGATACATCGCCGTCCGCGCCGCCCGCGCCGCCCGCGCTCAGTTCGAGACCAGATCGGCCCAGGGCCGCCCGCCGAACCAGTAGGCGTGGCGCGCGTCCAGCCAGCCGCTGGCGCGGTTCACCAGGATCCAGTTGTTGAAGAAATTCAGCGCGTCGGGGTCGCCCTTGCGCAGCGCGAAGCCCTCATTGCCGGGGTTGATCTTCTCTTCGGTGGGCGCGAACACCACGCCGGGGTTGTCGAAGATGGTGAACGCGGGCAGCGGCTGAGAGTCGACCAGCACCTGCGCCGACCCGTTCAGCACTTCCTGAAGCGTCTGGCCCTGATCGTCGAACTGGCGCAGCTCCGCCTTCGGGAACCGCTCGGCGATATAGGCGCAGGGCGTCGCGCCCCGGCGGCAGACGAAGGTGACGCCGGACTGGTTGTAGTCGTCCGGCCACGCCTTGCCCTGCATGCTGGCGTGCGCCATCACCCCGAGCGAGGAATTGGCGTACGGCGCGGTGAAGTTCACCGTCAGATTGCGCGCGGGCGTGATCGACATGCCGCCGATGATCACGTCGAACTTGCCCGCCAGCAGCGCGGGGATGATGCCGTCCCACGCCGTGGGCACGAAATCGACCCTCACCTCCATGTCGGCGCCCAGCTTCTTCGCCACATCGATCTCGAAGCCGATCAGTTCGCCGTTCTTGTCGCGCATGGCCCAGGGCACGAAGGTCGCCATGCCGACGCGCAGCACGCCGCGCTGCTTGATGGTCTCGATCACGCTGCCCTGCGCCAGCGCCTGCTGCGCGTCCTGCGCGGCGGCGGGCGCCGAAACGGCGGTTGCGGTCATCACCGCGCCCAGAATGGCTCCGGTCAGTTTCATGTCATTTCGTCCTTCTGCAATGTCCGTCACGCCCGGTCATAGCCCCGACGCGCCCGCGCCTCCAGCCGCGCCGCCACGATCGACAGGCTGATGGTCAGCGACAGATAGACCGCCGCCACGACAAACCAGATCTCGAAGCTGAGAAAGCTGTCCGCGATCACGGTTCGCGCCTGATTGGTGAGGTCGAACACCGCGATGGTCGAGACGATGGCGGAGTTCTTGATGAGGTTGACCACCGCCGAGGTCATCGGCGGCAGCATCAGCGGCGCCGCCTGCGGCAGCACGATCCGGCCATAGACGTCGCGCGGGCGCAGCCCGATCGACGCCGCCGCCTCCCACTGGCCGCGCGGCACCGCGAGGATGCCGCCGCGAATGATCTCGGCGATGAACGACGCCTCGAACAGCGCCAGGCACAGCACGCCGGTCCAGAACCGCTCGACGCCGAGGATCGGCGAAAGCACGAAATAGAACAGATACATCTGCACCAGCAGCGGCGTGTTGCGCACCAGCTCCAGATACGCCGTCGCCAGCGCGCTCCCCGCCCAGGAGCGCGACAGGCGCAACAGCGCCGTCGCCAGCCCGACGCCCAGCGCGATGGGCAGCGACCAGAGCGTGATCTCCAGGGTGACCAGCAGCCCGCGCCACAACGGGCCCGGAATGATTTCGCCGTCGATGACGCGATAAAAGGCGCGCGGCACGCGATACCACTGCCAGTTGTAGCCCATCGACTGCGCGCCCGCATACACCGCCCAGGCCAGCAGCGCGGCGCCCAGCGTGAACAGGCCCATGTCCAGCGCGGCGGTGCGCCGCTCTGGCCAGGGGTCGGACGCAGGCGGCGCCGCAGCGCCGCGCGCGCGGCTGTCGGACATGCTCATGCGTCGCCGGTCGCTTCGGTCATGGTCACAATGTCGCCCGACGCGCCGTCAGTTCAAGGCGCCCGCGCGATTCGGCGGGTTGCCGGCGGCGGCGCGCCCATCGAGGGGGCGTCACGCGCGACCGTCCCCGGCGTCGCGCAGGCGGGTCGCCGGGTTCTTCTCCAGATCCAGCTCGTGGTAATACGCCGCCACCTGATCGCGCGAGCGGTGCAGCGTGACGCGCATCACCGCCTCGACCGCGATTCCGGCGCGCGCCGCCTCGGTGATGAAGCCCGAGCGCAGCCCGTGCGGCGAGGCGTAGCCCTCGGGCAGCCCGGCGGCGCGCACCAGCCGCGCGAAGGCGGCGCGGATCGCGGTCGGCGACAGACCCCGGTCGAGCACCTTCGCCGCGCCGACGCGGTCGGGCCGCGTCAGCGCGCGAAACACCGCGCCCTCCGTCACCCCAGACGCCCTGAGCCACAGATCGAGCGCCCGCGCTGCGCGTCCGCTCAGCAGCAGCGGCGGCGGCGCGACCTCCTTGTGGGTCTTGGTCTCGCGCAGCCGCAGCGTGATCGCGCCGCGCGCGGCGAAGGCGGACAGGTCGAGGTCTTCGACGCGCAGCGCGCTGAGCTCCGAGCGGCGCCTGCCGCCCGTGGCCCAGGCGGTCTCGATCAGCGCCGCGTCGCGCAGGCCGTGCAGGCCGGGGCCGCGCGCCGCCACCAGCCGGTCGAGCAGCGCGCGGTCCACCGGGTTGGCGGACTTCTTCGCCGCGCGGCCATGGGCGGCGCGTCCGGCGGCGCGGGCGCGCGCCAGCAGCGACCGCAGGGCGGGGGCGCCGAACGGCCCGTCGAGGTTGCGCGCGCCGTGCAGCCGCCGCCACGAGGCGAGCCTGCGCTCCAGCGTCGCCGGACGCGGCAGGGCGCGGCTGCGCCGCAGGCCGAGGTCGATCAGGATGTCGGCGACCAGCCGGGGCGGATCGTCCGGCGCCATCGCCGCCAGATCGGCGCTGTGATCGAGGATGAAGCGGGCGACCACGTCCTCGCTTTCGGGAAAGGCGAGATCCTCGCCGGTCGCGGCGCGCCGCCAGGCCGCCAGATAGCGCAGGTCGCTCTCCAGCGCGCGGCGCGTGTTGGCCGGGATGGTCTCACGCGCCAGCCGTTCGATCAGGTCGCGGTAGATCGGCGGCAGCCCCTCGCGCGGGCCGACGATCCGCGCCAGCGCAGAGAGGCCGGGTGGGGGGCTGTGTGGCGGGACAGCATCCATTTCGCGTCTCAAATCCAGGGCGCCGGGGTCGGCGGGGACAGGCCGTCTGCGTGCATGCGCCACAGTGTTCCATATTTGTCCGGATGTCGATCATCATCGCCGCCGCGCAGCCGGTTGGGCGGGCTCGCATCGCTGTGCTATGACAGGATGTGGCGCGGCAGCGGCGCCGTTCCTTACGCGGGGCGCGGATTGCGAGCGATGATCGGCACAGCCGCCAGACCCGCACCCAGGCGACGCTTCCGGGCGTCCGGCGCCGCGTCGCGGGGGCGGCGGGCGCCATGACCGGACGTCGCGCGGAAGAAGATGAAGATGCGTTTTCGCCGCCCTCGATCTGGGACTCGGAGGCTCAGGCCGACGAGCTGACCGATCCGCTGAGCCTGATCGATCCCGACGTCTCGCCGGTGGACCCTGCGGCGCTGTCGGCGGCGCAACCGGCGGCGGCGGCGTGGCGCGCGGCGGAGGCCGGGCTTGCGCGCCCGCTGGCGGCGGCGGTCGAAGCCTTCGCGCGGCTGGACGAACGCCTGCGCGCCTGGCCGCCCGCCGCCGCCCGCGCCGGCGTCGCGCGGCTCGCGCTCACGCAGGCGGCGGCGCTGGCGTGGGCCGAGGGGGCCGCCGTCGAGGTCGAACGGCTGACGCTGTGGGGTGCGGCGCGGATCGGCCGCCGCGACGACGAGGATCAGGCGATGATCCGCGCCGCATGGGCCGCGCGCCGTCTCGCCGCCGCGCGCTGGTCGCTGGCGTCGCCCGCCGCCGTCGCGCGGTTCGAGGATCGTCTCTCCGGTCGCCCTGCGGCGGAGGACGCGCCGACGGGGGACGGCGCGCCCTGGGGCGCGTTCGCGCGGCTGCGCGGCGCGGCGTGGACTGCGGCGGCCGAAGCCTGGGCGGCGGAGGTGCGGGCGCTGCGCGGGGCGCACCCGTTCACCCAGGCGGCCTTCGCCGAACCGGCGTGGCGGCGCGCCGGGCTGTCGGACGCGACGGCGGCGGTCGAGCCGGGCGTGGCGGCGATGAAGATCGCGGCGCGGGCTGGCAGGGGCGGCGCCCCCTTCGCGCCGCTCGCCCGCCGCCGCACGCCCGGCGGCGCGGACCCGGCGGCGCGCCTGCGCGCCTTCTGCGACGATCTCGCCGCAGGCTGCGCCGACGCGCTGACGACGCTGGAGCGGTTGCAGGCGTGGCGGGCGCGCGCCGAAGCGGGGATCGCCGGGCTTTCCGGACGCACGCCCCGGTTGCTGACGGACCTGCTCGCCGCCCGCGTCGCCGTCTCCGCGCAGGAAGCCGCGCACGCAGGCGACGTCTCGGTGTCGGCCGCGCAGCGCAATCTCGTGATCCTGACGGACCGCAGCCTCGCCCGCGAGATCACCGGGCAGGGACGTTTCAGGATGTGGACGGCGCGCTTCTGACGCACAGGCCCGCCCCCCGGGGCGCATCCGGCCCCGCGTGGCGGCGCACGCATCCCCGGTCGCAGCGGCGACGGCGGCATGGGGCGCGGAAAACGCGCTTGTCTGCGCCGAAATTCCGCGCCTTGCGCTGAAATGAAGCGTTGATGTCAGGAAGGTCTATGCTGTAAATGGCAATGATCGGGATTTCAATCTACGGTTGTTTTTGGTGATCGGAGCCGGGTTTTTCTGATGATTGTCGGGCGAGTTTCATGGTCAGCGGCGTCGCGCGATGGGTGATCGCCGCAAGTCGGGGCCGTGCGGGGGTCGACCATGCATGTCATGATCACCGCAAACATGGCCTGGAATATCCAGAACTTTCGGCGACCGCTGCTCGCCTCCCTGGTCGCCGAGGGCTACAGGGTGAGCGTGCTGGCGCCGCCTGACGACAGCGTGGCTGAGCTGGAGGCGTCGGGCTGTCGCTTCCTGCCGCTGGCCATGAACATGAAGGGATTGAATCCGTTCGAGGGCCTGCGGTTGTGGCGGCGATTCGCCACGGTTTTCAGGCGGGAGCGACCCGACGTGGTGCTGAGCTTCACGATCAAGAACAACTTGTTCGGCGCGATGGCGGCGCGCGGCACGGGGACGCCCTTCATTCCCAACGTGACCGGCCTCGGCACAGCCTTTCTGTCGGGCGGGGCGCTGCAGACCGTGGCCGAGACGCTTTACCGGCGCGCCTTCGCGCCGCTGCGGGTGATCTTTTTCCAGAATGAGGACGATCGCGACCTGTTCCTGCGCCGCAGACTGGCGCGACCGGATCAGGCGCGGGTTCTGCCGGGATCGGGCATCGACCTGACGCGATTCGCCGCCGCGCCG
>CAZOZE010000184.1:0-8240 GCA_964584215.1 uncultured Rhodobacterales bacterium | reverse complement strand
CGGTGCCGGCCACCTTGAAGTCCATGTCGCCGAGGTGGTCCTCGTCGCCAAGGATGTCGGTCAGCACCGCGAAGCGGCCGTCGCTCTCAAGGATCAGGCCCATCGCGACGCCCGCCACCGGCGCCTTCAGCGGCACGCCCGCGTCCATCATCGACAGCGACGCGCCGCAGACCGTGGCCATCGAGCTTGAGCCGTTGGACTCGGTGATCTCCGAGACGATGCGGATGGTGTAGGGGAAATCGGTCGGCGCCGGCAGCACCGCCTGCAACGCGCGCCACGCCAGCTTGCCGTGACCGATCTCGTGGCGACCGGGGCCGGCCATGCGGCCCGCCTCGCCCACCGAATACGGCGGGAAGTTGTAGTGGAGCATGAACCGCTCCTTGGAGGTGCCCTCCAGCGCATCGACGAACTGCTCGTCGTCGCCGGTGCCCAGCGTGGTGACCACCAGCGCCTGCGTCTCGCCGCGCGTGAACAGCGCCGAGCCATGGGTGCGCGGCAGGATGCCCGCCTCCGCCACGATGGGGCGCACCGTCAGCAGGTCGCGCCCGTCGATGCGCGGCTTGCCGTCGAGGATGGCGCCGCGCACGATGTCGGACTCGAGCGCCTTGAACGCGCCCTTGACGGCGGTGCTGTCGGCGGCCTCTTCCTCGGTCAGCCCGGCGGCCACCGCGTCGCGCGCCTCGGCCAGCAACGCCACGCGCGCCACCTTGTCGGTGGTGGCGTAAGCCGCCTTCAGCTTGTCGCTCGCCAGTTCCCTGACGCGCGCGGCGATGGCGGCGGTATCGGCGGGGGTGAAGTCGAACGGCTCCTTCGCCGCCTCCTCCGCCAGCGCCACGATCATGTCGATGACCGGCTGCATCTCCTTGTGGCCGAAGGTGACCGCGCCCAGCATGTCGTCTTCGGACAGCTCATAGGCCTCCGACTCGACCATCATCACCGCCTCGCGGGTGCCTGCGACGACGAGGTTGAGCTTGCTGTCGGCGATCTGGTGAACCTTGGGGTTCAGCACGAAGGCGCCGTCGATCAGGCCGACGCGGGCGCCGCCGATCGGCCCCATGAACGGCACGCCGGAGATGCACAGCGCCGCCGAGGTCGCCACCATCGCCAGAATGTCGGGGTCGTTCTCCATGTCATGGCTGAGCACGGTGATGATGACTTGCGTCTCGTGCTTGAAGCCGGGCGCGAACAGCGGCCGGATCGGGCGGTCGATCAGCCGCGAGGTCAGCGTCTCCTTCTCCGAAGGGCGCGCCTCGCGCTTGAAGAAGCCGCCGGGGATCTTGCCGGCGGCGTAATACTTTTCCTGATAATGAACGCTGAGCGGGAAGAAATCGAGGCCGGGCTTGGGCTTCTTCTCGAAAACGACGGTGGCCAGCACGCTGGTCTCGCCGAGCGTGGCGACCACGGCGCCGTCGGCCTGCCGGGCGATCTTGCCGGTCTCGAGGGTCAGCGTCTCGCCGCCCCACTGGATTTCCTTGCGGACGATATTGAACATGCGGACTTCCTTCCGTGCAGGCGCAAGCCCCCATGGGCCGCCCCGCGGCGTCGCGCGTTCTTCGCGCGGGCTCCGTTGCTGTTTCATCAGCCATGCCGCGCCGTCTGGAGCCGGGGACGGGCGGCGCGGACGTCGGCGCCGGGTGGCGTGCGGCCGGACAGGGCCGCGCGCGGGGGCGGCGCCCGCCCCCTCGGCGATGCGGCGGCGCGCGCCCGCGGGACCGCGCCGCCGCCGCCCTTAGCGGCGGATGCCGAGACGGGTGATGAGGTCCTTGTAGCGCGCCTCGTCCTTGCCCCGGACATAGTCCAGCAGCTTGCGCCGCGTGCTGACCATGGTCAGCAGGCCGCGCCGCGAATGGGCGTCCTTCTTGTGGGTCTTGAAGTGTTCGGTCAGGTTCTTGATCCGCTCGGTGAGGATCGCGACCTGCACTTCCGGCGAGCCGGTGTCGCCCTCCTTGCGGGCGAATTCCTTGACGACTTCAACCTTGCGGTCAGCGGCGATCGACATCGGGTTCTCCTTTGGTCAGAGGTTGAGCACCCGGCGCGGATGGAACAGCCCCGCCCGCCAGACCCCGATCGCCACCGGCGCCCCGTCGAGGGACGCCCAGGCGTCGCAGCCTTCGGAGAGGTCTCCGCCCGCGCCCGCCACGGCCCGCCCCTGTCTGAGGTCGGCCGCGTCGCGCGCCGTCACGGCGAGAGCCGGGATGTCGTCCAGCCCTGTCGAAACCGGCGCAAGATGCGCTTCAATCGCGCCGCTATGGCGGATTTCGTCGAGTTTATCAAACGCAATCGCATCCCCGATGCGAAACGGCCCGGTCCACAGCCGCCGCAGCGCGCAGACATGGCCGAAGCACCCCAGCGCGGCGCCGAGATCGCGCGCGATGGCGCGCACATAGCCGCCCTTGCCGCAAACCATCTCGAAGGTCGCGTGGTCGGCGTCGGGCGTCTCGATCAGCGCCAGCCGCGCCACATGCAGCGGCCGCGCCGCCAGCGCCGGGGCCTCGCCGGCGCGCGCCAGCTTGTAGGCGCGCGCGCCGTCCACCTTGACGGCGGAAAAGGCGGGTGGGGTCTGCAGGATGTCGCCGGTGAAGCGGGGCAGCGCGGCTTCGATCCGCGCCGCCGCCGGGCGCGCGTCCGACGTGGCGATCACCTCCCCCTCGCCATCGTCGGTGGCGGTGGCGGCGCCCCAGCGCACGGTGAAGCGATAGCCTTTCAGCACGTCCTCGATACAGGGAATCGTCTTGGTCGCCTCGCCGAACGCGACGGCCAGCACGCCGGTCGCCTGCGGGTCGAGCGTGCCGGAATGTCCCGCCTTGGCGGCGCGCAGCGCCCAGCGCGCCTTGGCCACGGCCTGCGCGCTGCTCACCCCCAGCGGCTTGTCGAGCACCAGCCAGCCGTTGACCGCCGCGCCGCGCGTCCGGCGCCCCATCAGCTTTCGGGGTCGCCGTCCGGGTCGCGCGCAAGATCGCGCTTCACGGCGGGCTGCTCGAACAGGCGGCGCACCGCGTCGATCCGGTCGAAGGTCTCGTCGGGCCGGAAATGCAGGTCGGGGGAATACTTGAGGTTGACGGTGCGGCTGACCGCGCGGCGCAGCTCATGCTTCGCGCGGCCCAGCGCCGCCAGCGTCTCCTCGACGTGGCGCCCGCCCAGCGGCATCACGAAAGCCGTGGCGTGGCGCAGGTCCGGGGTCATCCGAACCTCCGCCACGGTGATCGAGGCGCCCATGAGGCCCGGCTCATGCGTCTCGCCGCGCAACAGCGCGTCGGCCAGCGCACGGCGGATCTGTTCGCCGACCTTCAGCTGCCGTTGCGACGGCCCCTTGTCCTGCCTGCTCATCGTCATGCACCGATACGCCCCCGTCACAGGGAGCGCTCGATCTCCTCGGTGGTGAAGATTTCGATCACGTCGCCTTCGCGGATGTCCTCATAGTTCTCGAAGGCCATGCCGCATTCCTGGCTGACGTGGACTTCCTTCACCTCGTCCTTGAACCGCTTCAGCGTCTTGAGCTTGCCCTCATGGATCACGACGTCGTCGCGCAGCAGGCGCACGCCCGCATGACGGCGCGCGACGCCCTCGGTCACGATGCAGCCCGCCACCTTGCCGACCCCGGTGACCTTGAACACCTGCAGGATCTTGGCGTAGCCGATGAAGGTTTCCTTGATCTCCGCCGTCAACATGCCCGAGGCCGCCGCCGTGACGTCATCGACCACGTTGTAGATGATCGAGTAATAGCGGATCTCGACGCCCTTCTGGTTGGCGCTGTCGCGGGCCTGCGCGTTGGCGCGGACGTTGAAGCCGATGATCGGCGCCTTGCTGGCGTCGGCCAGCTGCACGTCCGATTCGGTGATCGCGCCGACGCCGGCATGGAGCACGCGCACCCGCACCTCGTCGTTGCCGATCTTCTCCAGCGCCTGCATGATCGCCTCGGCGGAGCCCTGCACGTCGGCCTTGACGACGATCGGCAGCTCCTTGACCGGGCCGCCCGCCTTGGCCTGCGCCAGAAGCTGGTCGAGCGTGGTGCGCGAGCCCTGCGCCGCCAGCGCCTCGCGCGCCTTGCGCTGACGATAATCTGCGATCTCGCGCGCCCTGGCTTCGCCGTCCACCACGTTCAGCACGTCGCCGGCCTCGGGCGTGCCGCTCAGGCCCAGCACCTCGACCGGCGCCGAAGGCCCGGCCTCCTTCACCCGCGCGCCGGTGTCGTCGATCAGCGCGCGCACCTTGCCCCACTGCTCGCCGACCACGAAGATGTCGCCCGCCCGCAGCGTGCCGCGCTGCACCAGCACGGTGGCGATCGGGCCGCGGCCCACATCCAGCTTGGCCTCGATCACCGCGCCCTCGGCGGGGCGGTCGGGGTTGGCCTTGAGGTCGAGCAGCTCCGCCTGCAGCGCGATGGCGTCCACCAGCGCGTCCAGCCCCTTGCCGGTGATCGCCGACACCTCCACGTCGAGCACGTCGCCGCCGAGCTTTTCGACGAAAACCTCATGCTGCAACAGGTTCTGGCGCACCTTGTCGGGGTCGGCCTCGGGCTTGTCGCACTTGTTGATCGCCACGATCATCGGCGCGCCCGCCGCCTTGGCGTGGGCGATGGCCTCGATGGTCTGCGGCATGACCGAATCGTCCGCCGCCACCACCAGCACCACGATGTCGGTGACCTTGGCGCCGCGCGCGCGCATCGAGGTGAAAGCGGCGTGGCCGGGCGTATCGAGGAAAGTGATCCGCGCGCCCGTGCTCGCCGTCACCTGATAGGCGCCGATATGCTGGGTGATGCCGCCCGCCTCGCCGGAGACGACGCTGGTCTTGCGCAGCGCGTCCAGCAGCGAGGTCTTGCCGTGATCGACGTGGCCCATGACGGTGACCACCGGCGCGCGCGGCGCAAGCGACGCCGCGTCGTCCTCGTCGGTCACGATCACGTTCTCCACATCCGACTCCGATACGCGCAGGAACTTGTGGCCGAATTCCTCGACCACGAGCTGCGCGGTGTCGGCGTCTAGCGTCTGGTTGATGGTCGCCATCACGCCCATCTTCATCAGCGTCTTGACCACGTCGGCGCCGCGCTCGGCCATGCGGTTGGCCAGCTCCTGCACCGTGATCGCGTCGGGAATGCGCACGTCGCGGACCACGCGCTCGCGCTCGCCGCCGCCCGCGCTCTTGCTTTTCGCGCGCTCCTGACGGCGACGCATGGCGGCCAGCGAGCGGGTGCGCCCGCCCTCGCCGCCGGTGAGCTGTTCGATGGTCAGCTTGCCGGAGCGGCGGCGGTCGCCGCCCTCCTTGGCGCGCGGCGTCGCGGCCTTCTTGGGCGTCTCGGTCGGCGCAGCGGTGCGGAAGCTCTTGCGCGCCGGGCGGTCCTCGTCGGGCGCGGGAATCGCGTCGGGGCGCGTCACCGCCACCGGCGCGCGCGCGGCCTGACCGCTGCGGCGGGCGGGTTCCTCGGTCGCGCGGGCGCGCGCGGCGGCCTCGGCGCGCGCGGCCTCCTCACGGGCGCTTTCCTCGCGCTCGCGCCGAACCTGCTCCTCCGCCTCGCGGCGGGCGATGTCTTCAAGCTCCTTGCGGCGGCGCTCGGCCTCTTCGGCGCGGCGGCGGCTCTCCTCCGCCTCCTGTTTCTTGCGCGCCTCCTCGTTGCGCTGGGCGAACTCCAGCGCCTTCAGGCGGCGGGCGTGCTCCTCGGGCGACAGCGCCTTGTGCACCGCGCCGCGACCGGCCGGGCGCGCGGGCCGCGCTGCGGCGGGCGCAGCGGCGCGAGCGGGCGGCTGAGGCTTGGGCGGGACGGGTTGCGGCACGCTGCGCTGCGCCGGGGCGCGGGTCGCCGCCGCAGGCGCCGGGCTCGGCGCTTCGGCCGACGGCGCCCTTTCGGGCTGCGGCGCGATCCGCTGCGCCGCCGCGACCGGGCGGGTCGCCGCAGTCGGAGACGGGCGCGCGGGCGCCTCGGTGTCGGGCGCCTTCGCGGCGGGCGTCTCCACCGCTGCCGCCTGCGCGGCTGGCGTCGCGGCTGCGCCCGACTCGGCGGAAGCCGCGGGGCGCGCGCCGGCCGCAGGCGCGGCCGGTTTCGGCGTCTCGGCCGCAGGCGCGGTCGGTTTCGGCGTCTCGGCTGCGGGCGAGGCCGGTTTGGGCGCTTCGGCTGCGGGCGCGGGCTTATTCGGCCCTTCGGCGGCAGGCGCAGGCGGCGCGACCGGCTTCACCACGGCCTTCGGCGCGGGCGCGGCGGACTTCGCCTCGACCGGGCGCGGCGCGACGGGCGGCGCGGGCGGCGCGATCTGCGAGGCCGCCGAGGGGATCACCACGCGCTTGCGCACCTTTTCGACCACCACCGACTTGGTGCGCCCGTGCGAAAAGCTCTGCCGCACGCGCGTGGTCTCGCCCGCGCCGCGCAGGGTGATCGTCCGGCCGCCTGTCTTGGTGTCGCCGTTGTCGTCGCTCATGAACCGTCCTTCAGCAGGGTCGCGACGCTCGCGACCCCCAGCATGTCGTCAGGCCGCGCCCGTCGCGACCCACAAGATCGTCAAATAGCCCGCCGCGCCCCGTCCGCCTGCGTCTGGCGAAAACCGGACAGCCGGCGCGACTCTCTCAAGACGCGCTCGGCGGCACCGCCTGCGTCAAGCACGGCGTGTATCACGAATTCCCGTCCGAACGCCAACCCCAGTTCCCCGGCGGTCAGCGAGGCCACCAGCGCCGCCTCCCCCGCCATCGGCCGCAGCTTCGCGCGGCCCTGCTCCGAGCCGTCCGACGCCTCGATCAGCGCCGCCGCAGGCCCCGCCTTCAGCCGCGCCTTTACCTTTTCGAAGCCGCAGATCGCCAGCCCCGCCTTGCGCGCAAGCCCCAGCGCCTCGATCAGCCGCCGCGCAAGCCCCGCTTCCACCAGCGCCACCAGCCCTTCGGGCGCCCTTGCGGGCGCCTTGAAGCCGCGCGCGAACAGGTTGCGCGTCACCGCCTTCTCCAGCGGCGCGCGCGCCGACGTCACCCAGACGCCGCGCCCCGGCAACTTTTCCGCGAAGTCCGGGGTCACCAGCCCGTCGGGGTTGAGCACGAAGCGAATCAGCCCCGCCGTGCCGCCGCGCTCGCCGGTGGCCGCGCAGCGCCGCTCCGGCGCGTCGCGCTGCGCGCCGCGCCCGCCCCGCGTCATGGCGCCCGCTCCCGGCCCTGCGCCTTACGCCTGCGCCTGCGCGGCGTCGTCCGATTCGGGCGCAGCGTCGGCGGGCGCCGCCGGGGCGAGGTCGTTGATATCGACCATGCCCAGCGCGACGCGCGCGTTCATCACCAGCGCCTGCGCCTCCTCCAGCGTCACGTCGAACGGCTCAAGGATGCCGTCGTCCTTGATGCGCTTGCCCTCCGGCGTCTCGGTGAAGCCGCCCGCCAGCTCCCAATCGGCGCAGGTGGCGAATTCGTGCAGCGAGGTCACGCCCGCCTCGGCCAGCGCCAGGATCATCTGCGGCGACAGGCCGGGGAAGGCGATCAGGTCGTCCTGCGCGCCAAGGCCGCGCGCTTTCTCCAGCGCCTGCGCGGCGATCTCCTCAAGGCTCTCGCGGGCGCGGGCCTGAAGCTCCTCCGCCGTGCCCTCGTCGAAGCCGTCGATGGCGGCGAGCTCGTCGATATCGACGTAGGCGACCTCCTCCAGCGAGGTGAAGCCCTCGGCGACCAGAAGCTGCGCCACCATCTCGTCGATGTTCATGGTGTCCATGAAGATCTTGCTGCGCTCCTCGAACTCGACCTTGCGCCGGGCGCTCTCCTCCTCCTCGGTCAGGATGTCGATGCTCCAGCCGGTGAGCTGGCTGGCCAGCCGCACGTTCTGGCCGCGCCGCCCGATGGCGAGCGAGAGCTGCTCCTCGGGCACCACCACCTCGGCGCGCTGGGCGTCCTCGTCCATCACCACCTTGGCCACCTCGGCGGGTTGCAGCGCGTTGACGAGGAAGGTCGCGGCGTCCTCGGTCCACGGAATGATGTCGATCTTCTCGCCCTGAAGCTCGCCCACCACCGCCTGCACGCGCGAACCCCTCATGCCGACGCAGGCGCCGACCGGGTCGATCGAGTTGTCATAGCTGATCACGCCGATCTTGGCGCGCGAGCCGGGGTCGCGCGCGACCGCCTTGATCTCGATGGCGCCGTCATAGATCTCGGGCACCTCCATCTTGAACAGCTCGGCCATGAACTCCGGCGCCGTGCGGCTGAGGAAGATCTGCGGGCCGCGCGCCTCGGCGCGCACGTCGCGCACATAGGCGCGGATGCGGTCGCCGACGCGGAACGCCTCGCGCGGGATC
>CAZOZE010000183.1:0-4453 GCA_964584215.1 uncultured Rhodobacterales bacterium | reverse complement strand
TCGGCCTCGACCGCCGCCATGAACGGATCGGTGGCCAGCACGCTGAGGTTGAAGTTGCGCAGCCGCGCGGGGTCGCGCTTGGCCTCGATGAACGCCTCGATGTCGGGATGGTCGCAGCGCAGCGTCGCCATCATCGCGCCGCGCCGGGCGCCCGCGCTCATGATCGTGCGGCACATCGCGTCCCACACGTCCATGAAGCTCAGCGGGCCGGAGGCGTCCGCCGCCACGCCCTTCACCGGCGCGCCCTTGGGGCGGATGGTGGAGAAATCATAGCCGATGCCGCCGCCCTGCTGCATCGTCAGCGCCGCCTCGCGCAGGTGGGTGAAGATGCCCTCCAGCGAATCCGGCACCGTGCCCATCACGAAGCAGTTGAACAGCGTCACCGCCCGCCCCGCACCCGCGCCCGACAGGATGCGCCCAGCGGGCAGGAAGCGGAAATCCTCCAGCGCCGCCGTGAAGGGCCCCTCCCACGCCGCGGGATCGGCCTCGACGGCGGCCAGCGCGCGCGCCACGCGGCGCCAGCTGTCCTCCACGGTGGCGTCGAGCGCGGCGCCGTCCTGATCCTTCAGGCGGTATTTCATATCCCATATCTGTTCGGCGATGGGGGCGGCGAAGCGGTTCATCGGGCGGAATCTCTCATGTGATTTCGGAACATCATAGGAACGAGCGGGCGGCTGGTCAACGCCGCAATATTCGGTTTCTCCTTGATACCTTAGCAGATTTTTGCGCGGCGCCCCTCATATTTCTGGCGCGGCCTCCTATTTATGATAAAGACCGAATACGATCAGGGGAGCAACCGCTCATGTCCGCCGCGCCAGGCCTGCACATGCTCAAGCTCTGCGTCGGCGCCGAGAGCGTCGGCGACCTTGAGCAGTGGCAGCGCGGGCGGCTCGCCGCCGTCGGCGAGGTCCGCCACGTCACCCGCATGTGGCCGCGCCGCGCGGCTGAGCTGCTGGCGGGCGGCTCGCTCTATTGGGTGATCAAGGGGCTGGTGCTGGCGCGGCAGCGCATCGTCGCGCTGGCGCCGGAGGACGGCGAGGACGGCGTGCGCCGCTGCGCCCTGGTGCTCGACCCCGCCCTCGTGCGCACCGAGCCGCAGCCGCGCCGCCCTTTTCAGGGCTGGCGCTATCTCACGCCCGCCGAGGCGCCGCCGGATGTCGGCGCGACGGCGGCGGAGGCGGCGCTTCCCGCCGCGCTCCAGCTTGCGCTCGCCGAGATGGGCGTCACCCGGAGGCGCGCGTGATGGACGGGAAATCTGATCTTGCCGCCGTGCTTGAGCCGGTGCGCGATCTCCATGTCGCCGGGCTGCTGGAGCTGATGGCGCGCGAGTTGACGCTGGGCGCCGACGTCGAGGCCGAGCCGCTGGAGCGCGACGCTGAGGGGCGCGTCCGCCGCCGTCCGCCGCTCGACCTGCCGCGCCGCTGCGATCTGCGCGTCACACGCGACGGCCGCAGCCTCACGCCGCGCGCGCCGTGCAAGACCGCGCTGCGCTTCACGCCGCTCGCTGTTGCGCTGTCGGATGTCTCGAACCTGCGCCTCGGGCCGTTCTGCTGGGGCGCCGTCACGCTGCTGGCGCGCGGCGCGGCGGGGACGCCGAACTGGACGCCGGTGCGCCGCTGGCATCTGGAATGGCTGCAGGCGCGGTTCGGCGACGAAAGCCCCGATCTGCTGGGCGCCGTCCACGCCATCGACGGGCCTGCGCCGCATGCGGACGGCTGGCGCTTCACCCTCGACCTCGGCTCCGCCCCGGTGGCGGGCTTCGTCGCCATGGTCGCGGCGTTCGGCCGGACCGGCTGCGCCGAGATATGCGTCGGCGAGACCGAGGACGCGCTGTAGGGCGGGCTGGCCGCACTGCGAACCCGGCCCGCGCCGTCGCGGCGGGGCGCTCCGGTCGCGCGACAACCAGACCGGCGAGGCCCCGGCGCGAGAGGCCGAAGCGACGCGGCGCGCGGATGGCGACGCCGCCCCCGGCGCTCCCTATTCCTTCTCAGCCCGCCGCCATGGCCGCGCGTAGGCGCCCAGCACGGCGGCGATGGCGGCGTCGTCGGCGGGGGTCTCCGGGCTGACCTCCGCCACCATGCCCAGCGTCTGGTCCTCGACCGCCGACACCTGCGCCGCGACGCCGCCTTGCGCCAGCGCGTCGCGATACACCCGCTCCAGCGCACGGCGGCGCAGGTCGGGCTTGAACACCTTGCCGACGGCGGTTTTCGGCAGTTCCGCCAGCACCTCGACATGGGCGGGTCGCGCCGCCCGCTCCGAGACATGCCGAGCCGCGAAGCGCTTCAGCGCATCGGCGTCCGTCCCCGCGCCGGGGCGCAATTCGACATAGGCGCAGGGCAGTTCTCCGGCATGGGAGTCGGGCTGCCCGACCGCGCCGACGAAGGTCACATCCGGGTGCGCCATCAGCGCGTCCTCGATCACGGCGGGGTCGATGTTGTGGCCGCCGCGGATGATGAGGTCTTTCGCGCGCCCGGTGATCCAGAGATAGCCGTCGGCGTCGATCCGCCCCAGATCGCCGGTGCGCAGCAGCCCCGCCGCCGCGAACAGCGCGGCGTTGCGCTCGGGATCGAGATAGCCCTCGATCACGCCGGGGCTGCGCACGCAGATCTCGCCGATCTGGTCCACGGCGCACTCCAGCGCCTCGCCGCCGGGGGCGAAACGCAGGATGCGCACCTCGGTATAGGGAAACGGCAGGCCGACCGAGCCGACCTTGCGCACGCCCTCCGCCGGATTGCACGAGATCAGGCAGGTGGTCTCGGTCATGCCATAGCCTTCGAGGATCTTGACCTGCGTCGCCTCCTCGAACCGGCGGAACAGCTCCGGCGGCATCGGCGCCGAACCGCACAGCGCCAGTTTCAGCGACGAGATGTCGGCGTCCACCCGGCGCTGCATCAGCGCGGCGACGGCGGTGGGCACGGTGCAGATGAAATTGGCCCGCCAGCGCGCCACCAGCCGCCAGAAATTATCCATCACCCCCTCGCCGCGATAGCCTGCGGGGGTGGGCATCACGAACTGCGCGCCCGCCGCGATGCAGGCCATCAGCATCGGATAGGCCGCCAGCACATGAAACAGCGGCAGCGGGCACAGCACGGTCTGCCCCGGCGCCAGCAACAGCCGCTTCACCAGCCAGCCGTTATAGAGCGCGCCCTGATGGCGGTGCGCCGCCACCTTGGGCGCGCCGGTGGTGCCGCCGGTGTGGAAATAGGCGCACACGTCGTCGGGGCCTGCGACATTGGCGAAGTCGAGCGCGTCGGCGCGCATCCGCATCCGCTCGCGCCGCAGGTTCAGCACCCGCGCCCGCCCGGCGCTGACGCGCCTGGGCGAAAGATAGGGCACGATCCACGACAGCGGCGGGCCGAGGTGGCGGCCGAGGCCCACCTCAAGGATCGTGCGGCACTCCGGCGCGTTGCGCACCGCATAGGCCGCCTTGGCGCTGAGATCGGTCTTCACGAAGGGCGACAGCGTGATCAGCGCCTTCGCGCCGGTCTCGCGCAGGATGGCGGCGATCTGCTCCGGCTCCAGCAAGGGGTTGATCGGCGTCACCACCCCCGCCGTCATCCCCGCCACCAGCGCCACGGCGGTCTCCGGCGCGTTGGGCAGAAGGTAGGCGACCGGCGCATCCGGGCCGACGCCCAGACTGCGCAGCAGATTGGCGACCTGCGTCACCTGCGCCAGATACTGCGCCCATGTCAGCGTGCTGGCGCGCGCGGTCGCCGATCCTTTCAGTTGAAAGCTGATCGCGGGCGCGTCGGGGTGGGCGGCGGCGGTGGCGGCGAGCATCTCATAGACGTTGCGCGCCGACCATTGCGCCGACAGCGGCGCGGACTCGATGGCGCGCTTGTCGGCGAGGCTGGACAGCGTGGCGGGCTGGTCTGCGTCTGATGCGGCCATGGCTTTGTCATCCCCCCTTTGTTTGGGTAAAGGTTACGCGACCGCTGGGGCGACGCAAGCGTGACGCCGGGGAAGATGACGCGATGATGAAGCGCCCGGCGCCGGATTTTCTGCTGGAACAGGCTCTCGACGCCGCCGCGGGCCGCGCGGTGTGCGGCGTCGATGAGGCCGGGCGGGGCCCCTGGGCCGGGCCGGTGACGGCGGCGGCGGTGATCCTCGACCCCGCGCGCATCCCCGAAGGCCTCAACGACAGCAAGCGCATGACGGCGCGGGCGCGGCGCGCGGCGCTGGCGGCGCTGGAGGGCGCAGCCGAGATCGGCGTCGGCTGGGCGAGCGTCGCCGAGATCGAGCGCTTGCGCATCGTCGCGGCGACCGATCTGGCGATGGCGCGCGCCGTCGCCGCCCTGCCGCGCCGCCCGGCCTTCGCGCTGGTGGACGGGCTGCGCGCCCCGGCGCTGGGCTGCCCCGCCCGCGCGGTGGTGCGCGGCGACGGGCGCAGCCTGTCGATCGCCGCCGCCTCGATCGTCGCCAAGTGCTTGCGCGACGCCGAAATGGCGCGGCT
>CAZOZE010000182.1:0-6097 GCA_964584215.1 uncultured Rhodobacterales bacterium | reverse complement strand
CTCGCCACGCGCCGTCTGGGCGAAAGCGTCGGCGAAGGCGGTTGACTGATCCACCGTCGCGGAGATGGCGGCCGCCGGACCGGGGTCACGCCCAGAAGCCAGACCGGGCGACGCGCGCTGCGCTTCCGGCATGCGGGCCGCAGCGATGGCGGCGAGCGCCAAGACACAGGTGAACGCCGCTCCCTGGAAGCGATAGAACCACGCGCCGCGCCGCCGATGCGCGGCAGGCGGCGGTGCGACGACGACGGGCGCAACGGGTTGCGGGCCGACCGGCGGCTGCGTGGGCGACTGCGGCGCACGCGCCCATGACGCCGCGTCCCCGTCCTGCGCCATGGGCGCGGCGGCCGCGCCGCGCGCCGCGATCAGCGATTCGAACCGACGCCAGGTTGAGTCCCGGCCACGCTGGGGCGCGGCGGGTGGCGCGCCGGTCTGCGATGACGATGCGTGCGCCGTCCGCAACTCCGCGCCAGCGGCCGCTCTGACGGACGATCTGATCGTGTTCAGCGTCATGATCCGTTCCGTCTCCCCGCCGCTCGTCAATCAACCCATAGAAAAAATGGTAGCCTTCCACATCCGCCGGGCAAAGCCTGTTGCCACACTTCGGGCGCAATGTGCATGAAAAAACCTGCATTGCATAGAAACTGATCAGTGTTATACGCGCGGCTGGACGGTCGGATGGCCGCGCCTGCCGGGGCGACCCTGCGGGTGAGGAAAGTCCGGGCTCCACGGAGACACGGCGCCGGGTAACGCCCGGCCAGCCCTAGCGGATGGGAAACCATGGGCCGGGGCTGAGGGAAAGCGCCACAGAGAACAGACCGCCTGGCGCGCAAGCGCCAGGCAAGGGTGAAACGGTGGGGTAAGAGCCCACCGCGCCCCCGGCGACGGGGGCGGCACGGCAAGCCCCGCCGGGAGCAAGATCGTATAGGGACCGCGCATCGGGTGTCTCCGACCGGCGGTCCGGGTTGATCGCGAGAACCCGTCGGCGACGGCGGGTCCAGATGAATGGCCATCCACGGGGTCGGGCGACCGGCCCCCGGACAGAACCCGGCTTACAGACCGTCCAACTTCTCCACAGCCTGCCCGCGCCGCCATGGGAAACCATGGTCCGCGCCGATATTAGAACAATTAACGAACTTAACACGACTCATTGCGGAATATTTACCACTTATCAACCAATTCTGTTGTTGCGTCGCGCCGCTTCACGCCGAGATCGCTCAAATTCTCCACATCTTTGTCCACACCTTCCCATCATATAACTATTGCGTACCATGAATTCCCATGGCATAACGATTCTCACGAACCCACCGGACCAGCTCAAAACAAGACAGAGGCAGGTCATACAGGCGATCCGGCGGGTGGATCGATCAACGGGACGACCGCCAGAAGGCGGCGATGCGCGAAGTCGATGCGCGATGGGGCAGTCGGACGGGTCGCGCGCTTTGAACGGCGCGCGGCCCGTTTCGTTTTCGAGAAAGCGGATTGGACGCCGGGCGCATGCGGTTCTTCTCCTCCTCCACGAAGAACAGGATCGACGCCAAGGGCCGCGTCTCGATCCCGGCGCCGTTTCGCAAGGTGCTTGAGCGCGAGGCGGCGCCTGGCGTGGTGCTGATCCCGCGCATGGCGGGCGATCCGGCCATCGACTGTCTGGGCATGGCGCGGTTCGAGGAGATGGCCGACGCCATCGACGACATGGCCCCGCTCGACCCGGTCACCATCGCGCTGTCGAACAAGATCATCGGTCAGGCCCGCCAGGTGCAGATCGACGACACCGGACGCATCGTGCTGGCGCCCGACCTGCGCAAGGAGTTCGACCTGCAGGGCGAGGAGGCGCTGTTCGTCGGCCTTGGCAAGACCTTCCAGATCTGGAACCCCGACGCCTACAAGGCGCGGCAGGACGGCTATGACGCGCTGGCGATCGCCAATTTCGACAAGCTGCGGCTGCGCCGGCGCCCGCGCGGCGACGGACCGGAGGGCGCATGACGCTGGCGCCGGAGGTCGAGGCGGCGCTGCGCCGCGCCGAAGCCGCCCACGCCCCGGTGATGCGCGCCGAGGTGATCGCGGCGCTGGACCCCGCGCGCGGCGGCGTCTATCTCGACGGCACCTTCGGCGCGGGCGGCTACACCCGCGCGCTGCTGGAGGGCGGCGCCGACCGGGTGATCGCGGTGGACCGCGACCCGCAGGCGCTGGCGCGCGGGCGGGTGTGGGCGGGGCGCTATGGCGACCGACTGACGCTGATCGAAGGCCGGTTCGGCGATCTCGACATCCTCGCGCGCGACGCGGGCGCGCCCGCGCTTGCGGGGGTGGCGCTGGATGTCGGCGTGTCCTCGATGCAGCTCGACGAGGCGGAGCGCGGGTTTTCGTTCATGCGCGACGGTCCGCTCGACATGCGCATGGGCGGCGAAGGGCCCAGCGCCGCCGATCTGGTGGCCGACGCCGCAGAGGCCGCGCTCGCCGACATCCTGTTTCTCTACGGCGAGGAGCGCGCGGCGCGGCGCATCGCGCGCGCCATCGTCGCGGCGCGCGCCGACGCCGCCATCGACACCACCGCGCGGCTGGCGGAAATCGTCACCGCCGTGATGCCGCGCCAGCGCCCCGGCCAGCCGCACCCCGCCACCCGCAGCTTTCAGGCGCTGCGCATCGCGGTCAACGACGAACTGGGGGAGCTGGCGCGCGCGCTGGAGGCCGCCGAGCGCGCGCTGGCCGAGGGCGGCGTGCTGGCGGTGGTGACGTTCCATTCGCTCGAAGACCGGATCGTGAAGCGCTTCCTGCAACTGCGCGGCGGGCGCGCGCCGCACGCCTCGCGCCATGCGCCCGAAGCGCCGGTCGAAGCGCCGCGCTTCACGCTGCTGGCCCGCCGCGCGGCGGAGGCCTCCGACGACGAGGTGCGCCGCAACCCCCGCGCCCGCTCCGCAAGGATGCGCGCCGCGCGGCGCACCGCCGCGCCCGCAGGGCCGATCGACCCGCGCGCGCTGGGCCTGCCGCAGCTGCGCGAGGCGCGGCGATGAGGGGCGTGCTGTATTTCTTCGCCGCCGCGCTGGTCGCGGCGTCGGCGTTCTGGGCCTACAACGTCAATTACGCGGCCAAGGCGGCGCAGGAGCGGGTGGCGGCGCTGCGGCTGGAGCTGGCGCGCGAGCGCGAGGCGATCGGCGTGCTGCGCGCGGAATGGGCCTATCTGACCGCGCCCGACCGCCTGCGCGCTCTGGCGGACGCGAACGCCGGCGCGCTGGCGCTGGCGCCGCTGTCGGGCGCGTCCTTCATCGCCCTCGACGCGATCCCCGCGCCGCCGCCCGAGGCGTTCTGGGCGCGCGCCGCGCCCTCGGTCTTTGCGCCCGCCCCGCGCGGGAGCGCCGCGCCATGACCGCGCGCGACGCCCACCGCCCCGCCATGCCGGAGCCGCCGCTCGCCGCGCTGCTCAGCGGCGCCGCCCGCGCCGCGCCGCCGCCGCCGAAACCGGGCGCCGCCCAGCGCGCGGCGTGGCGGCTGACGCTGGTGGGCGCGGCGTTCGCCTTTGGCTTCGCGGCGGTCGCGGTCAGGATGGCGGCGCTCACGCTGTCGGAGCCGGCCGAGCCGCGCGTCGCCGCCGGCGACGCTGAAATCCATGTGGCGCGCGCCGAGATCACCGACCGCGCCGGGCGGCCGCTGGCGATGAACCTGCCCGCCGCCAGCATCTACGCCCACCCCGCCGAGATCGACGACCCGGCGCGCGCCGCGCGGATGCTGGCCGAGACTCTTTCCGGCGTCGATGAGGCGCGGTTGCGCGCGCGCTTCGAGCGCGGGCGCGGCTTCGCCTGGGTCAAGCGCCCGGTCTCGCCCGCCGAACAGCAGGCGGCCCATGATCTGGGGTTGCCCGGCGTCTATTTCGGCGCCCGCGACGTGCGGGTGTATCCGGCGGGGCGGATGGCGGCGCATGTGCTGGGCGGCGCGCGCGCGGGCGAAGAAGGCGTGCGCGGCGCCGAGATCATCGGGCTGGCCGGGGTCGAGCGTCAGGCGGACGAGGCGCTGCGCGATCCCGCCCGCAACGGCGCGCCGCTGAGGCTGTCGATCGACCTGCCCGCGCAGGCGGCGCTGACCGAGGTGCTGGAGGAGGCGAAGACGCGCTTCGGCGCCAGGGGCGCCTGGGCGACGCTGATGGACGCGCGCACCGGCGCCATCGCGGCGATGGTCTCGCTGCCCGATTTCGACCCCAACCGCCGCCCCGACCCCGCCGATCCAAGGGTCGCCGCCGATGCGCGGCTGCGCAACCGCGCGGTCGAGGGGGTGTATGAGTTCGGCTCGGTGTTCAAGCCGTTCTTCGCCGCGCTGGCGCTGGAGCGCGGCGTGATCGGCATGGACACGCTGATCGACACCAAGGAGGCGATTGTCTGGGGCCGCAGCGTTTTTCGCGACCATTACCGGATGCCGCCGCAGATGACCGTCGCGCAGATCATCGCCAAAAGCTCCAACGTCGGCACGGTCCGCATGGCGCTGATGGCCGGAACGCCCGCCGCGCAGGATTTTCTGCGCAAGCTGGGCATGATGGCGCCGACCGGCATCGATCTGGCCGAGGGGCGGCTGGGCAAGCCGCTGGCGCCGCAGCGCTGGTCGGACCTGTCCACCATCACCATCAGCTTCGGCTATGGCCTGTCGGTGTCGCAGGCGCACATGGCCGCCGGATACGCCGCGCTGGTCAACGGCGGGCTTTTGGTGACGCCGACGCTGACCCCCGGCGCGGGCCCGCCGGGCGAGGCGGCGCGGGTGATCTCGCCGCGCACCTCCGCGCAGATGCGCGCGATCCTGCGCGGCGTGGTCGCGGGCGGCACCGGGCGCTCGGCCGAGGCGCCGGGCTATCTGGTCGGCGGCAAGACCGGCACCGCCAACAAGCTGAGCCGCACCGGGCGCGGCTATGACGAGACCCGCACGCTGGCCAGCTTCGCCGGGGCGTTTCCGATGAGCGACCCGCGCTATGTGCTGATCGTCACGCTCGACGAGCCGACCGACCGCTCCGGCCCCAAGCCGCGCCGCACGGCGGGCGCCACCGCCGCGCCCACCGCAGGCGCCGCGATCCGCCGCCTTGCGCCGATCCTGGGTCTGCGGCCCGCCCTGCCCGAGCCGGACCCGCAACCCGCCGCCGCGCTGGCCGTGGCGGCGCGGGGATGACCGGCGTGGCGCGTTTCACCGATCTGGGCCTGTGCGACGGGCTGATTCTCGGCCCCGCGCCCGACCCCGCCGCGCCGGTCACGGGGCTGAGCGTGGACAGCCGCCACATCCGGCCCGGACATCTGTTCATCGCGCTGAAAGGGGTGAAGGCGGACGGCGCGGACTTCGCCCGATACGCCGTCAGGATGGGCGCGGCGGCGGTGCTGTGCAGCCTCGACGGCGCGCTGCGGGCGCACGCGCAGATCGGCGGCTTTCCGGTTCCCTTCATCATCGACGCGGCGCCGCGCCGCAGGCTGGCGCAGGTGGCGGCGCGGTTCTTCGGCGCGCAGCCGGAGGTGGTGGTCGCGGTGACCGGCACCAACGGCAAGACCTCGGTCGCCAGCTTCACCCGCCAGATCTGGGCGGCGCTGGGGATGCGGGCGGTCAATTTCGGCACCACCGGCGTCGAGGGCGCCGTGGCGCAGCCGCTGAGCGCCACCACGCCCGAGCCGATCGCGCTGCACGCGCTGCTGGCCGATCTGGCGGCGCAGGGGGTCGGCCACGCCGCGATGGAGGCGTCGAGCCATGGTCTTGCGCAGGCGCGGCTGGACGGCGTGCGGCTGGCGGCGGGCGGCTTCACCAACCTGACCCGCGACCACATGGACTATCACGCCGACGCCGCCGACTACGCCGCCGCCAAGCTGGGCCTGTTCGCCCGTGTGCTGCCGCAGGGCGCGGCGGCGGTCGCCAGCGCCGACGACCCGCTGTTCGCGGTGATCGCCGACATCGCCCGGTCGCGCGGCCTGGCCCTGATCGGCGTCGGAGGCGCGGCGGAGGCGCGGCTGCGGCTGACCGGCGCCGCCTATCACGCCGAGGGCCAGACCGTGCGATTCGTCTGGGACGGCGCCGAACACGAGGCCGCGCTGCCGCTGATCGGCGGCTTTCAGGGCGCCAACGCGCTGATCGCGGCGGGGCTGGCGAT
>CAZOZE010000181.1:0-17350 GCA_964584215.1 uncultured Rhodobacterales bacterium | reverse complement strand
GAAGGCGTCGAGGTCGCCGTCGAGCACGCCCGCGCTGTCGGAGGTCTCGACCCCGGTGCGCAGATCCTTCACCATCTGATAGGGTTGCAGCACATAGGAGCGGATCTGGTTGCCCCAGCCGGCGTCGCCCTTGCTGTCATGCGCGTCCTGAATGACCTGGGTGCGCTTTTTCATCTCCAGATCATAGAGCCGCGACTTGAGCGCGGCCATGCAGTTGGCGCGGTTCTGGTGCTGCGACTTCTCCGACGAGGTCACCACGATCCCGGTGGGAAAATGCGTGATCCGCACCGCCGAATCGGTGGTGTTGACGTGCTGGCCGCCGGCGCCGGAGGAGCGATAGGTGTCGATGCGGATGTCGTTCGGCGCGATGTCGATCTCGATCGAGTCGTCGATCACCGGATAGACCCAGACCGAACTGAACGAGGTGTGCCGCCGCGCCTGGCTGTCGAAGGGCGAGATGCGCACCAGCCGGTGCACGCCGCTTTCGGACTTGAGCCAGCCATAGGCGTTCGGCCCCTTGATCTGGTAAGTGGCGGACTTGATCCCCGCCTCCTCGCCGGGGCTCTCGGAGATCAACTCCACCTTGTAGCCGTGCGCCTCGGCCCAGCGCACATACATCCGCGCCAGCATCGCCGCCCAGTCGCAGCTCTCGGTGCCGCCCGCGCCTGCGTTGACCTCGAGGAAAGTGTCGGCGGCGTCGAGTTCGCCCGACAACAGCGCCTCGATCTCCTTCTGCGCGGCGCGCGCGCGCAGCCCCTTGAGCGCCGCCTCGGCCTCCGCCACCACCTCGGCGTCGTCCTCCGCCTCGCCCAGTTCGATCAGCTCGGTGGTGTCGGAAAGCTCGCGCGCCAGCCCGCGATAGGTCTCGACCGCGTCGGACAGCGCCTGACGCTCACGCATCAGTTTCTGCGCCTTGGCGGGGTCGTCCCAAAGGGCGGGGTCCTCGACGCGGGCGTTGAACTCCTCCAGCCGCGCCTCGGCGGTGTCCCAGCCGATGCGCTGGCGCAGCAGCTCCAGCGACTTTTCCACCGCAGCGATGTCGTTCTCGGTTTCGGCGCGCACGGGACGCGATCCTCCGCTTCAGTCAACAGCCATGCGCGACGGCGCGCGCGAAGCTGCATACTGGTGCGAAACGCCGGGGTAAAGCCAGCCGCCCCGCGTCAGTAAAGCCCGCCCGGCGCCGCGAAGCCGCCGCCCGAGGGCGGCCTGCGCGGCGTCTGCGGCGCGTCTGCGGCGCCCGTATCCGACCCGGGCGCGGCGCCGTCCTCCAGCGACATCGGAAAGTCGCCGCCGGTGAAATGGAACGCGCCGCCGCCGATGGTCTCCGACGCCACCTGGTCGTAGGGCGTGAAGCCGGGGCGGAACGCCTCGTCGATGGCGTCGCCGCCCGGCGCACCGCCGGTCGGCCTGCCGCTCCAGCGATCGATGGTCACGAACACCGTCTCCGGCGGCGCGGCGAAGGCGCCGACGGGCTTGCCTTCGGTCGCCTTGCGCACGAAATCGGCCACCATCGGCGCGCAGAGCGTGCCGCCATAGGCGCTGCGGCCCATGTTGCGCGGCTGGTCGAAGCCGATGTAGCAGCCGAACGCCATCTTCGGCGTGAAGCCGAGAAACCACACATCCTTGGCGTCGTTGGTGGTGCCGGTCTTGCCCGCGACCATCGCCTCCACGCCCGCGAAGGCGCGCGCGCCGGTGCCGCGCGTGACCACGCCGCGCAGCATCGAGGTCATCTGATAGGCGGTCACCGGGTCGATCAGCTGCGCGCCGGTCTCCAGCGGCGTCGGCGCCGAGGCGGGGTCGTAGGGATCGGCGCAGCCGACGCAGATCCGGGCGTCGTGGCGCCAGATGGTGACGCCATGGCGGTCCTGCACCCGGTCGATCACTGTCGGCTCGATCCGCCGCCCGCCGTTGGCGAACATCGCGTAGCCCGCGACCATCCGCGAAAGCGTGGTCTCGCCCGCGCCCAGCGCATACGACAGCAGCGGCGGCATCGCGTCATAGACGCCGAAGCGATTCGCCTGACCGGCGACGGTCTCCATGCCGATCTCCTGCGCCAGCCGCACGGTCATCAGGTTGCGCGACAGCTCCAGCCCGATGCGCATCGGCGAGGGGCCATAGAACTTGCCCGACGAGTTCTTCGGCTTCCACACGCCGCCGCCGGTGTCCACCACCACCGGCGCGTCGAGGACCACGGTCGCGGGCGTATAGCCCTGCTCCAGCGCGGCGGCGTAGACGAAAGGCTTGAACGCCGAGCCGGGCTGCCGCTGCGCCTGGGTGGCGCGGTTGAACACCGATGACTCGTAGGAAAACCCGCCCTGCATCGCCAGCACGCGGCCGGTGTCGACCTCCATCGCCATGAAGGCGCCCTGCACCTCGGGAACCTGCCGCATCGCCCAGGCGTCCTCGCGCCGCGCCACGAGGATGACGTCGCCCGGCGCCCAGACGTCCGCCGGGCCGGTGAGCGCAGGCCCCAGCCTGCCGCCGCCGAGCCTGCGCCGCGCCCAGCTTTTCACGCTGGCGTAGCCGAGCCGCGCCGTCCCCTCGACGCCCTCGACGCCGATCACGGCGCCGTTGTCGTCCACCGCCAGCACCAGCGCGGGCCGCCAGCCGGGCACGTCGCGCGGGGCGGGGGTCGCCGCCAGCGCCGCGCGCCACGCCGCGTCGTCGTCAAGCGCCACGCCGACAAGCTGCGCCACCGGGCCGCCATAGCCGCCCTGCTTGCGGTCGTAGTCGAGCAGCTGATCGCGCAGCGCCTCTGCGGCGATGTCCTGCAACGCAGGGTCGATGGTGGCGCGCACGGTCAGCCCGCCGCCCAGCACCGCGTCGGACCCCATCCGCGCGGTCAGCACCCGGCGCACCTCCTCGGTGAAATGGCTGGGCCGGTCGGGGGCGGCGACCTGCGCCGTCGCGCCGTCGTCGAACAGCGTGGCCAGCGGCTCAAGCTGCGCCGTGACCATGTCGATCTCGCCGATCACGCCGTTCTCATACATCTGGCGCAGCACATAGTTGCGCCGCTGCACCGCGCGGTCGCGCTGGCGCACCGGGTGCAGGTCGCTCGGCGCCTTGGGCAGCGCCGCCAGATACGCCGCCTGCGCCAGCGTGAGATCCTCCAGCGTCGCCCCGAAATACCGCTGCGCCGCCGCCGCCACCCCATAGGCGTTCTGCCCGAGGAAGATCTCGTTGAGATAGAGCTCAAGAATGCGATCCTTGGACAGCGCCCGTTCGATGCGGATCGACAGGATCGCTTCCTTGATCTTGCGCTCCAGCGAGCGGTCGGAGGTCAGCAGAAAGTTCTTCATCACCTGCTGGGTGATGGTGGAGGCGCCCTGAAGCCGCCCCCCGCCCGAGCGCAGCGCCTTCACGTTGGCCAGCATCGCGCGCAGGATGCCGGTCGCGTCGATGCCGGGGTGGGAGTAGAAGTTCTTGTCCTCGGCGGAGATGAACGCCTGCTTCACCAGATCGGGGATTTCTTCGATCGGGGCGAAGATGCGCCGCTCGCGGGCGAATTCCGCGATCAGGCGGCCCTCGCCGGAATAGACCCGGCTGAGCGTGGCGGGCTGGTAGCCGGCGAGGCTTTCGTAATCGGGCAGGTCGCGGCCATACATCCAGATCACCAGCCCCACCCCCGCGATCCCGGCGATGGCGGCGAGCGCCAGAAAGCTGAACAGGCCTGCGATCAGTCGTGTCATGTGTGCTGTCGGCGGCGCGCCGCCGGCTCCCCATCAGTGCGAATCATGCCGCACGACGCGCGCGCAGGCGAGCGACATTAAGGCGCCAGCGCGTGAATGTGCAGGCGCAGGCCGCTCAGTCCGCCCGATTTTGTGGCGCCGCCGCGTCAGCCCAGGCGTCCAGCCCTGCGGCGACGGCCTGCGCCGTGGAGACGGTCGCGGCCGGGTCGGTCAGCCGCGCGCGGTCGGCGGGGGAGGACAGGAACCCCAGTTCGATCAGCGCGGCGGGCATGTCGGGCGCGCGCAGCACCTGAAACCCTGCGGCGCGCAGCGGGCGGCCCGGCAGCAGCGGCTGCGCCGAAAGCGCCGCGACCAGCGCCGCGCCGAGCCGCGCCGAGGCCTGCGCCGTCTCGCGCCGGACTTGCGGCGCCAGCAGATGCGCCACGTCGCTCTCGACGCCGGGAAACGCCGCCTCCAGCACCAGTTCGGCGCGGTTCTCGCGCGCCGCCAGCGCCGCCGCGTCGGCGTCGGAGGCGCGCGCCGACAGGGTATAGATGCTGACGCCCGCGACCTCGGGTTGTGGAACCGCGTCGGCGTGCAGCGACACCAGCACATCCGCCCCCGCCGCCCGCGCCCGCGCGACGCGCTCGGCCAGACCGACGAAGGCGTCGTCGTCGCGGGTGAGGACCGCGCGCCAGCCGCGCGCCTCCAGCGCCGCGCGCAGCGCATGGGCGTGCGCCAGCGTCAGCGTTTTCTCCACAAGCGCGCCATGGCTGGCGCCAGGATCGGCGCCGCCGTGGCCGGGGTCGATGGCCGCGACCGGCGCGCGGCGCGCGGCTGCGGCGCGCGGCGGCGGGGTTGGGGCCGAGGCGGCGAAGGCGGCGGCGTCCTGCGCGCGCAGGGTCAGCGTCAGCGTCACGCCATCGGCGCGCGGGTCGAGCGTCGCGGCCGCCGCCGCAGGCCCGCCCAGATCGACCACGAGGCGCGACCGCCCCGGCGCCGCCAGTCCGAAACGCACACCGCGCGCAAGGCCCGCGCGGGGCGCGGGCGCGGCGCTGCGCCAGTCCGTCAGCGGCAGATCGACCACCACGCGCGGCGGATCGTTCAGGCTGTGCAGCGTGAAGGCGGGCGCGCGGTCGAACGTCACCGTCACCGCCTCCGCGCCCGCCGCCGCGCCCGCCGCCGCGTCGCCGCCGAGCGCGACCGCGCGCGCCACAAGCGCAGGCGGCGCCGTCCACGCCGCGCCGCCCGCCAGCGTCAGCAGAGCGGCGGCGATCAGCGCCCGCGCCGCCCGGCCCGCGCGCGCGCTCAGACGTCCGGGCATGAAATCATCGCTCTCCCGCGTGCGGCGCCGACGGGCGCACAACCTGACAGTGAGTAACGCGGCCCGAGAAAGGCGTTGTCAACCACGCGGCGACGTGACTAATGTGCGGTGCTCAAGGGAGTGGCCCGGCGTAGCGGTCGGGGTGAGACCTCCTTTGCATGGCGACCTGATTTCTCCGGGGTATGGCGGACAGGGTCGCGCGCGTCCGACGACGGCGTTTGCGCGCATCCTTTTCCCCGGTCGGCGCGGCTCGCGTCGTGGTCTGCGACGACGGCTGGGCGCCTCGACGGCGGCGCAGCCGGATTGTGGGGAAGACATGCGGCTCGACACGGCGCTTCGCAGCAAAGCCTCCCCGCCTTCGGGCGGCGGCGTGGCGCGTCGCGCGGGCGCGCTCTCCCCTTTTGGAACAACCCCGGCCCGCCCGACCATGCGTCGGCGCGCAGGCCCATCGATTTCACGGAAACATGTCGAAGAAAATGCTCATCGACGCCACCCACCCGGAAGAAACCCGGGTCGTCGTGGCGGATGGAACCAAGGTTGAGGAGTTCGACTTTGAGTCCAGCGCAAAGCGCCAGCTTGCCGGCAACATCTATCTGGCGAAGATAACCCGGGTCGAGCCGTCGCTGCAGGCGGCGTTCGTCGAATACGGCGGAAACCGGCACGGTTTTCTGGCGTTCTCGGAAATTCACCCGGACTACTACCAGATCCCGGTCGCCGACCGCGAGGCGCTGGTCGCGGCGGAGGAAGCCGCACAGGCCGAGGAGGAGGCCGAGGAGCGCCGCCGCGCGGCCGTTGACGCCAGAAAGGCGGCCGCTGACGCCCGAAAGGCGGCGGTCAGCGACGCGGACGCGGTGGCGCCCGCCACGGAGACTGCGGACGCGGAGACTGCGGACGCGGGGGCTGCCGACGCGGTCTCCGGCGACGCGGAGGCGGCGCCCGAGACCGCCGCGCCGGTCAAGAAAAAGCGGACGCGCGCGCCGAGGCGGCGCAAGGACGCGGCGCCCGCAGCCGAGGCGCCCGCAGCGGCGCCCGCCGCCGACTCTCCTGCGGCTGACGCGATCGCCGCCGACGCCGCGCCTGCGGATGCGGCCAGCGCGGCAGAGCAACCCTCCGAAACCGGGCAAGCCGCCGAAACGACGCCCGCCGCACCTTCGGCCGATGAGGCGCAGGCCGCCGCCGCCACGGCGTTAGCCGACGCGCCCGCCCCCGTGGCGGCGGAAGACGCGCCCGTCGCCACGGCGGCGGATGACGCGCCGGACGCCGCCGAAGACGCGCCGCCCCCCGACGAGGCCGCCCCCCGCGGCCCGTCCTCGATCGCCGAGGGCGCAGGCGCCGGTTCCGCCGACACGATTTCGGAGGACTACGCGCCGGATGAGGCGAACGGCGACGACCCCGAACCGGAGGCCGAGACCGCTTCGACTCACACCGGCGGGCGGCGGCGCGGTCGCGGGCGGCGCAAGCGCTCGGGCGGCGGCGAAAACGGCGACAGCGCCCGCCCGGCGGCGGCGCGCGGCGACGGCGATGCGCCGGAGGCGGTCGAGACCGTGGGCGCGTCCGACGCGGAGGAGGACATCCGCCCCCGCCGCGCCCCGCGTGGGCGCAGCTACAAGATCCAGGAGGTGATCAAGGTCCGGCAGATCATGCTGGTGCAGGTCGTCAAGGAGGAGCGCGGCAACAAGGGCGCCGCGCTGACCACCTACCTCAGCCTCGCGGGCCGCTATTGCGTGCTGATGCCCAACACGGCGCGCGGCGGCGGCATTTCGCGCAAGATCACCTCCGCCGAGGACCGCAAGAAACTCAAGGAGATCGCGGCCGAGTTCGAGGTGCCCAAGGGCATGGGCATCATCATTCGCACCGCAGGCTCCCAACGCACCCGCGCCGAAATCCGGCGCGACTTTGAATACCTGCTGCGCCAGTGGGAGGACGTGCGCGACCTCACCCTGAAGTCCGTCGCGCCGACGCTGATCTACGAGGAAGGCTCGCTGATCAAGCGCTCGATCCGCGACCTCTACACCCGCGACATCGACGAGGTTCTGGTCGAGGGCGAGGACGGCTATCGCGAGGCCAAGGACTACATGCGCATGCTCATGCCGAGCCATGCGAAGAACGTGAAGCTCTACGCCGAGACGGTGCCGCTGTTCAGCCGCTATCAGGTCGAGAACTACCTCGCGGCGATGTTCAACCCGACGGTGCAGTTGAAATCCGGCGGCTACATCGTGATCGGCGTGACCGAGGCGCTGGTTGCGATCGACGTGAACTCCGGGCGCTCGACCCGCGAGGGCTCGATCGAGGAGACCGCGCTCAAGACCAACCTCGAAGCGGCCGACGAGGTGGCGCGGCAACTGAGGCTGCGCGATCTGGCGGGCCTGATCGTGATCGATTTCATCGACATGGACGAGCGGCGCAACAACGCCGCCGTCGAGAAGCGGATGAAGGATCGGCTCAGTTCCGACCGCGCCCGCATTCAGGTCGGGCGCATCTCGGCGTTCGGGCTGATGGAGATGTCGCGCCAGCGGCTGCGCCCCGGCATGATCGAGGCTTCCACCGCGCCCTGTCCGCACTGCCACGGCACCGGGCTGATCCGCTCCGAGAACAGTCTTGCGCTGTCGATCCTGCGCGAGGTCGAGGAGGAGGGGATGCGCAAGCGCGCCGCCGAGGTGAAGGTGGTCGCGCCGGTGTCGGTGGCCAACTTCATCATCAACGACAAGCGCGACCACCTGATCGCCATCGAGTCGCGCTATGGCCTGAGCGTGCTGGTCGAAGCCGACCCGACGCTCATCAGCCCCGAACACCGCGTCGAGCGGCTGAAGACCGCCAGCCGCGCGCTGCCGCCGTCGGCCGCCGCCGTGCGCGCCGATTCCGGCTTCGCGGGCCTCGACGATCCGCGCGATGCGGCGGAGAACGACGACGAGGACTCGGCGGAGACGGCGCAGGGCGTCGCCGGGACGCCCGCAGACCGGCCCGAGACCGACGACCCCGACGCCGCCCGCGCGGCGGCGAAGCGGCGGCGCGGGCGGCGCGGCGGGCGCAAGCGGCGGCGGGAGGACGACGAGCCGCGCGATCCGCTGCGCGTGCTGGACGCAGGCGACGACGACAACGACGGGGCGTCGCGCGCGCCGCTGGCGGTGTCGCACACGGCTTTCGGCGACGAGATCGGCGATGCGCCGGAGATGACCTCGCTGCGCCGCCCGGAGACGGAAGCGGCGCCGGAGGCCGGGACCGCGCCGGCGGCGACGCCGCCCGAGACCGTGACGGCGGCGACGCCGCCAGGCGCCGACGCTATCGCGGCGCCGGTCGCGACCGCAGCTGAACCGGCGGCGGCGGCGGCGGAGGAGGATGCGCCCAAGCCGAAACGGCGGCGCACGCGCAAGACCGCCGCCAAGGCCGGGACGCCCGCCAAGGCCGGGACGCCCGCCGAGGACGCGACGCCTGCCGACGCAGCGCCTGCCGATGCGACGCCCGCCGAGGACGCAGCGCCTGCCGATGCGGCGCCTGCCGAAGGCCAGCCTGCGGAAGCCCCGATCGTCGAAGCTGCGGCTGTGGCGGCGCCATCCGTGGAGACGCCGGTTGCGGAAACGCCGACCGCAGAGGCGGCGGTTGCAGAAGCGGCGGTGGAGAGCGCCTTGCCCGATGCGCAAGCCGTCGAGCCCGCGACGCCCGAAGCTGCGGGGGAACCTGCTACGTCTGAACCTGCGGCGTCTGAACCTGCGGCGCCCGAAGCTGCCTCTGAACCGGCGGCGCCTCAGCCCGAACCTGCGGCGTCTGCCGAACCGGCGGCGCCCAAGCGGCGCGGCTGGTGGAGCCTCGGCGCGCGCTGAGCGCGCCGCCGCCAAAGGCGGCGCGCGCCTGACGCGCGCCGACAATGCGGGCGGCGCGCGTCAGGCGCGCCGCCACGCCTTCAGCCGCCGCGCGCCCTCGGCCATCGCGGCGGTCGATCCGGCGAAGCTGAACCGCACGAAGCCGCCGCCGCGCAGCGGGTCGAAATCGACGCCGGGCGTCGCCGCGACGCCCGCCTCGGCCAGCATCCGCGCGCAGAAATCCACGCTGTCGCCGGTCAGCGCCGACACGTCGGCGTAGAGATAAAACGCCCCGTCGCAGGGCGCGAGCGCGCTGAAACCCGCTTTCGGCAACTCCTCCATCAGCAGCGCGCGGTTGGCGGCGTAAACCGCAAGGTTGGCCTCAAGCTCGTCCTGCGCGTCCAGCGCGGCGAGCGCGGCCACCTGCGCCACATGGCTCGGGCAAATGAACAGGTTCTGCGCCAGCCGCTCCACCGCGCCGATCACCCCGGGCGGCGCCACCATCCAGCCGACGCGCCAGCCGGTCATCGAGAAATACTTCGAGAAGCTGTTGATCACGATCACGTCATCGGAGATCTCCAGCGCCGAGACCGCGCGGGCGCCGTATTCGACGCCGTGATAGATCTCGTCTGAGATGAAGGTCGCGCCGATGCGCTGGCATTCCTCGACCAGCGCCGTCATCGCGGCGCGGTCGAGCATGGTTCCGGTCGGGTTGGCGGGGCTGGCGGCGAGCACGCCGTCGAGCCGCCCGGTCCGCCCCGCGTCGGCCAGCAGCTGCGCGTCAGGCTGGAACCGCGTCGCCGCGTCCGTCGGCAGGCGCACCCATCGCAGGTCCAGCGCCTTGAGGATGTTGCGATACGCCGGATAGCCGGGATCCGCCACCGCCACCCGCGCGCCCGCGTCGAACAGCGCGAGGAACGTCAGCAGGAAGGCGCCCGAGGCCCCCGCCGTGATCGCGATCCGTTCCGGCGCGATGCTCAGGCCGTAACGGTCGGCATAGCGGCGGGCGATGCGCTCGCGCAATTCGGGCAGGCCCAACGCCACGGTGTAGCCTAGCGGCCCGGCGGCGATCGCGGCCTGCGCGGCCTCGACGGCGCGGCGCGGCGCCGGGGTCGCGGGCTGGCCGACCTCCATGTGGATGATGTCGGCGCCCGCCGCCTCACGCGCGCGCGCCGCCTCCATCACCGCCATCGCAATGAACGGATCGACTGCGCCACGGGTTGAAATCTGCATCGCTCGTCGCCCTTTATAGTGCTTGTTGCGCGCAACCTGACCGGCGTTGGCCGCGCGGTCCACGCGGCGAGAGCGCGCAACGGTGTGGGGGAGGCTCGGCCATGCGCGCGCTGGCGCGACTTTTTTCGGCGATTGCGCTGACGATTGCGCTGACGGCGGCGTTGGCGGCGGCGCTGACGGCGCAGGCGGCGTCCGCGCGCACCTTCATCCGCGACGCCGAGATCGAGCACACCCTGCGGCTGATGTCGGCGCCGGTGTTCGAGGCGGCGGGCCTCGCGCCCGACAGCGTGCGGCTGTTCATCCTGCTCGACCCGTCGCTGAACGCCTTTGTCTCCGGTGGACGCACCATGGTGCTCAACACCGGGCTTCTGCAACAGTTCAGCCGCGCCGAGACGGTGATCGGCGTGATCGCGCACGAGACCGGCCACATCACCGGCGGGCACCTGGCGCGGCGCGCGCAGGCGGTCGAAAGCCTGACCGGCCCGGCGCTGTTGGCGACCGTGCTGGCGGGCGCGGCGGCGGTGGCGGCGGGCAGCCCGCAAGCGGGCGCCGCCGTGGCGCTGGGCGGTCAGAGCGCCATCCAGCGCAGTCTGCTCGCCTATTCGCGCGCCGAGGAGGCGGCGGCGGATCAGGCGGCGGTCGGCTACATGTCGCGCGCCGGGATCGACCCTGCGGGGATGCTCGACATCCTGCGCACCTTCAAGGGGCAGGAGGTGTTCCAGTCGCGCCGCCTCGACCCCTACGCCCTGTCGCACCCGCTGTCGTCCGAGCGCATCAGCCTGCTGGAGAACCGCGTCGCCGCCTCCGGCGCGAGCGGCGCGCCGCTCGACCCCGGCATCGCCTATTGGTTCGGGCGGATGCGCGCCAAGCTGGATGGTTTCACCGAGCGGCCCGAGCGGGTGCTGGCGCGGCTCGACCTCGCCGCCGACCCAGACAGCGAAGCCAACCTCTACCGCCGCGCGGTGGCGCTGCACCGCATGGCCGACGCTGCGGGCGCGCTGGCGGCCATCGACCGGCTGCTGAAGATCCTTCCCGGCGACCCTTATTACTGGGAGCTGCGCGGCCAGGTCCTGTTCGAGAGCGCCCGCCCCGCCGAGGCGGCGGCCGCCTATCGCCGCGCCGTGGCGCTGGCCCCGGACGAGCCGCTGATCGCGGGCTATCTGGGCCGCGCGCTGCTGGCGAGCAACCTGCCGGGGTCGGAGGCCGAGGCGCTGGCGATCCTCAAGCGCGCCGCGCGCGACGACCCAGGCGACGCCGGCATCCTGCGCGATCTGGCGCAGGCCTATGCGCGGGCGGGCGATGACGGCGCCGCGGCGCTGCACACCGCGCAGCGGCTGGCGCTGGGCGGCGAGACGGCGGAGGCTGCAAGAATGGCGCGGCGCGCGATGGACCTGCTGCCGCGCGGCTCGCCCGGCTGGCTGCGCGCCGAGGATATCGCTACGCTCGCCGACATCAACGCGCGCTGAGCCGCGCCAGCCGACAGGAACCGCCCATGCGCCTTGCCGCGTTCGCCCTCGCCGCCGCCGTCACCGCCGCGCTCGCCGCCGGTTCCGCCCCCGCGCAAGAAGAGCTCAGCCCCGCCGAGGCGGCGGCGGTGGACGCGCGCATCCGCGCCTACATCCTTGAGAACCCGGAGGTGCTGATAGAGGCGCTGGACATTCTGGAGCAGCGGCGCAAGGCCGAACAGGCCGGTCTCGACGGCGATCTGATCGCCCGCAACGCCGCCGCGCTGTTCGAGGACGGCGACAGCCATGTGTTCGGCAATCCCGACGGCGACGTGACCATCGTCGAGTTCAGCGACTACCGGTGCAGCTATTGCAAGGCGGCGCATCCGCAGGTGGCGGAGCTGTTGCGCAGCGACGGCGCGGTGCGGCTGGTGCTGAAGGAGTTCCCGATCCTCGGCGCCGACTCGACCCTGGCGACGCGGGTCGCCATGGCGGCGCGGCGGCTGGACCCGGCGAGCTATGCCGCGCTGCACGACGCGATGATGACGTTTCGCGGCCCGCTGAACGAGGACTCGATCTTCCGTCTGGCGGGGGAAACCGGTCTCGACGAGGCGCGCCTGCGCGCGGAGATGAACGTCCCCGAGATCGCCGACGCGATCCGCCGCAACTATGAACTGGCGCGCACGCTGCGCATCGAGGGCACGCCGGGCTTCGTGATCGGCGATCAGATCGTGCGCGGCTTCGTGCAGCTCGACCAGATGCGCGCGCTGGTCGAGGAGGCGCGCCGCACGGCGGGGTGAGACGCGGCGGGCGGCGCTTGGCTGAACCCCGTCGCCCGCGTATAAGCGCGGGCGACGCGGGCCCAAGTCGCCCGAACGGCGAGGACAGACGGCGCCCGCGAAGGCGCTGCGGCAGGCGAGGCGGCGCATGACCAAGACCCCCGAAGACGACATCGCGTTCATCCGGGCGCTGGCGCAGCTCTTGCGCGAGACCGACCTCGGCGAAATCGAGGTGTCGCGCGAATTCGGCGAGGACGATGCGCTGCGCATCCGCCTGACGCGCTCGGTCGCCGCGCCCGCGCCCGCCCCGGTCCACGCCGCGCCCGCGCCGCGCCCGCAGGCCTCCGCCGCGCCCGAGCCGGCGCTGGTCGCCGCCGCCGTGCAGCCCGAAGACCCCGCCGACCACCCCGGCGCCGTCACTTCGCCGATGGTCGGCACGGCCTATCTGTCGCCCGAGCCGGGCGCCGCCGCCTATGTCAAGATCGGCGACTCGGTGCGCGAGGGGCAGACGCTGCTGATCATCGAGGCGATGAAGACCATGAACCAGATCCCCAGCCCCCGCGCGGGCGTGGTGAAGCGCATCCTGATCGAGGATCGCCAGCCGGTCGAGTTCGGCGCGCCGCTGATGATCGTGGAGTGAGCCGCGCCATGCCCGCCGCGCGCTCCGCCAGCGAGCCGATGTTTCGCAAGATCCTGATCGCCAACCGGGGCGAGATCGCGCTGCGCATCCACCGCGCCTGCCGCGAGTTGGGCGTGCGCACCGTCGCGGTGCACTCCACCGCCGACGCCGACGCGATGCATGTGCGGCTGGCCGACGAGAGCGTGTGCATCGGGCCGGCCCCCGCCAGCCAGTCCTACCTCAACGTGCCTGCGATCATCACGGCGTGTGAAATCTCCGGCGCCGAGGCGATCCACCCCGGCTATGGCTTTCTCAGCGAGAACGCGCAGTTCGCGCAGATCGTCGAGGAGCACAACCTGGTGTTCATCGGCCCGACGCCCGAGCATATCCGCATCATGGGCGACAAGATCGCCGCCAAGGACGCCATGAAGCGGCTGGGGGTGCCCTGCGTGCCCGGCTCCGACGGCGCGGTGACCGATGTCGAGAGCGCGCAGGCGGCGGCGGCGGAGATCGGCTATCCGGTTCTGGTCAAGGCGGCGGCGGGCGGCGGCGGGCGCGGCATGAAGGTCGCGCGCACGCCCGCCGAGCTGTCGCACGCCTTCTCCAACGCGCGCGCCGAGGCCAAGGCGGCCTTTGGCGACGACGCGGTGTATCTGGAGAAATACCTCGGCCGCCCGCGCCACATCGAAATTCAGGTGCTGGGCGACGGGCGCGGCGTGGCGGTGCATCTGGGCGAGCGCGACTGCTCGCTGCAACGCCGCCACCAGAAGGTCTTCGAGGAGGCGCCTTCGCCGGTGATCGACGCCGCCGAGCGCGCCCGCATCGGCGCGATCTGCGCCAACGCCATGGCGGACCTGAACTATCGCGGCGTCGGCACCATCGAGTTCCTCTATGAGGACGGCGCGTTCTACTTCATCGAGATGAACACCCGCCTCCAGGTCGAGCATCCGGTGACCGAGGCGGTCTATGGCGTCGATCTGGTGCGCGAGCAGATCCGCGTCGCTGCGGGCCTCGGCCTCAGCCGCACGCAGGAGAGCCTGACGCCGCGGGGCTGGGCCATCGAATGTCGCATCAACGCCGAGAAACTGCCGACCTTCAGCCCCTCGCCGGGCCGCGTGACCGCCTATCACGTCCCCGGCGGCCCGGGCGTGCGGATGGATAGCGCGCTTTACGCGGGCTATGTGATCCCGCCCTATTACGACAGCCTGATCGGCAAGCTGATCGTCACCGGCGAGGACCGCGCCGACGCGCTGGCGCGGCTCGACCGGGCGCTGGCGGAGCTGATCGTGGACGGCGTGGACACCACCGTGCCGCTGTTTCGCGCGCTGCTGGCCGAGCCCGACATCCGGCGCGGCGCCTACGACATCCACTGGCTGGAGCGGATGCTGGCGCGCGAGGCGCACTGACGTTTCGTCTCGCCGTCGGCGGCGCCGGGCGGTGATCCGGGTCGCATTCGTCACGCTGCAGGCAAGACGAAGGCGACGCTGTGCGCCGATGCCGATACGCAGGCATGGCGCCGCGCTCGGCGCGTCGGCCGACCCAGCGGCGCCAGCGCCCTGCCGCGGCGCGGCGGCTGGAGGGACGCAAGGAGTTATCGAAGGCCGGGGTGGAACGCCCTCATGCAGCCGTTCTTGATGGATGACGCCAACGCCCGGAGCACATTGCGCGCACGGGCCGCTCCAAAGCGGCGGAGGCTCGCATCGCGGTGGGACAGGCAACTACCGGAAAGAAGCGCGGGAAATCAAAAACTACCACTTAAAATCCATGAGTCATATGGAACATAACAAACCTTAAAGTGAAAAGACAACAACGTCCATACGCCGAAAAAAACAAACAATCCAATATATGGCGCTATAAAAAATAGCTTTGCATTTGTTTTGAGACCAAGGAATGGGATGCGAGCGAAAATCATGGTTTGGATCGGGATCGGGTAATATCCGATCCGATCTGAAATAACGGAAGAGATTGGCAATACCATTAAAGTAGCAATCATCATCAGGGATCCAATGGTGACTAGCTTGTAGTCGTTATAAAAATACGTAAACCACTTTTTTCTGATGAAAACAAAATAAAATAGCGCGGTGATGAACAGCAAAGCGGTGCGATATAAAGCGCCGTAGGCGTCCACGCCGGTATTGACGTAGCGGCTGGTCGCAAGTTCGGCGGAACCGCCGGAAAAGAGGGCGAGCGCACCGGGAACCGCCAGCAAAGCCGCGAGAGCGAGTTGCTTGCGTGAGTAGCCCCCCGTGACGAGCGGGGCCAGCAACAGGAAGATGATTGCGCTGGCGTGCAATCCGCTGGCGATCAGCGTAAGCGCCACAAAGCGCAGTGGCGCGCGGTCGATGAACGCCACGAACGCCATGCACATCACACCGATCGCCGCGCCCTGCCTGATGCCGGACATCGGCATGTTGACGATGAGGACCGGAAACAGGAGGATCAGAAAAGCGAGCGGATCGGGCTGACGTCGCGCCAGCACATGCACGCCCGCGAAGAAGATGAACGACGAGGCGACGTTGATCCACGGATAAGGCAGTCCAAGCCAGTGCTGCGCCATGAACAGGCCGAGCCAGAGCGGCTCGCGATTGCTCAGGGCGTCGGACAGGGTGATGTCGCGATAGAGCTGATACTGGAACAGATAGCCCGTCCAGTCGCAGCCGACGTCGAGCCGGAAAGCGGAAAACAGGAACAACGCCGTCAGCACCAGCGGATAGAGCTGAAGCCGGGCTCTCCGCATGCCGATCAGGGCGAAGCGCAGCGTGCTCAGCAGGCTGAACAGACCGAGATAGATCATGCCGCCTTTCCGCTCGCGACATGGGCGATCGGGCGCGCCACGCGCGGCCCCCGGCCCTGAAGGCCGGATCCCGCCCCGGCCCTGAAGCGACCGGCCGCGCCCATCCGCTGGCGCCGCGCGGCGTCGGCGCGCAGGACGGTGAGCGCGGCGCGCCACGCCGCTTTGGCCGGGGCCGGAAATCCGTTCGCGCCGCGCCCGGCGATCTCCGCATTCACCGCCACCGGGCAAGCAAAAGCCGACCGACCGCACGCCATGCGCCAGATCAGCGTCTGGCGGCGCGCGCGGGGCGTGTCGCTCGGCGGCGTCACGCCGATACCCCTCCGGGGCGGCGGGCGTTTTCCGACCAGGGCTCGGCGTCGGGCGTCGGGAGCGGGACGGCGGCCTGCGTCGGTAGCGCGCCCGACAGGATGGTGCGCAGGATTGCGCGACAGGACCAGGCCCCGCTCACGGCGCGGCGTTCACGGCGGCGTTCACGGCGGCGGTCACCGCCTGCGCCTCGTCCGACGTCATCTGCGGCCCCATGGGCAGGCTCAGCACTTCGTCGGCCAGCCGCGCGGCCAGCGGCAGGGCGTCCGGCGCGATTCCCAGTCCGGCGTAGGCCGCCTGCATGTGGGGCGGAATCGGGTAGTGGATCAGCGTGCCGACGCCCGCCGCCGTCAGCCGGCGCTGCAGCCCGTCGCGGTCGCCCGCGCGCACGACATAAAGGTGCCAGACCGGATCGGCCCAGTCGGGAACATGCGGCAGGGTGAGGCCGCTGTCGCTCAGCCCCCGCGCATAGGCGGCGGCGATGGCGCGGCGGCGGTCGGTCCAGGCGTCGAGATGGGCCAGCTTCACGCGCAGCACGGCGGCCTGCACCGGGTCGAGCCGCGAGTTCACGCCCTGCGTCTCATTGACGTATTTCACCCGGCTGCCGTAGTTGCGCAGCACGCGGATGCGGTCGGCGAGGTCGGCGCGATCGGTGGTGACGGCCCCGGCGTCGCCCAACGCGCCGAGGTTCTTGCCGGGATAGAAGCTCCAGCACACCACGTCGCCGTGGGCGCCGAGGCGGCGGCCCTTGTAGCGTGCGCCATGGGCCTGCGCCGCGTCCTCGACCACCGCCAGCCCATGCTTGCGCGCCAGTGCGAGGATCGGGTCGAGATCGGCCGGCTGGCCATACAGATGCACCGGCAGCAGCGCCTTTGTCGCCGGGGTCAGCGCGGCCTCGATCCGGGCGGGGTCGATGGTGTGCGTGGCGGGGTCGGGCTCCACCGGAACCGGCCGCGCGCCCACCGCCGTCACCGCCAGCCAGGTGGCGATGTAGGTGTTTGAGGGCACGATCACCTCGTCGCCCGGCCCCGCGCCGAGCGCCCGCAGCGCAAGGATCAGCGCGTCTAGCCCGTTGGCCACGCCCACGGCGTGGTCGGCGCCGCAATAGGCGGCCCACTCCGCCTCGAAGGCCTCGACCTCCGGCCCGAGGATGTACCAGCCGCTGTCGAGCACGCGCGCAACAGCGGCGTCGATGTCGGCCTTGAGTTCGCGATAGGCGGCGCCGAGATCGAGGAAGGGGATCATTCGGACGCCTTCGCGGCAAAGCGGAGGAAAGTGTCGTAGTCGCGGTAATAGTCGCTCTCGTCATAGCGCCGCGACGCCAGCACCATGCAGACGGCTCCCTGGCTGAAGGCATCCATCTCGCGCCAGATCATGCGGCTGAT
>CAZOZE010000180.1:0-4259 GCA_964584215.1 uncultured Rhodobacterales bacterium | reverse complement strand
TCCAGCGTCAGCGCCTCGCCCGCCTCGTTGCGGCGGATGCCCGCGTCGTCGAGAAACCAGCCTGCGTCCTCCAGCAGCCGCGACGCCGCGCGCAGCGCCTGGCGGTTGCGGCCCGACCCATCGGAGACCAGCGGCGTGAAGGCGGGGCCGAACGTTTCCGGCGGCAGGCGGTCGCGGAACGGCTCCAGCAGCGCCAGTTCCTCGGGCGAAGGCTCGCCTTCGGCCATCATCGCGGTGGTCTGGAAAAAGCTCGTGGTGCGCTGGTAGAGGCCGTAGAACAGCGTCCGGTTGGACCATTCGAAGTCGAACGCCATCCCAAGCGCCTTGCGCACGCGCGCATCGCGCAGGTGCAGGCGGCGGGTGTTGAACCAGAAGCCTTGCGTGCCCGAGGGGCTGAGGTCGGGCAGCGTCTCGCGGATCACGCGGCCGTCGCGGATCGCCTCGAAACCATAGTCCACTGCCCATTCCTTGGACGAAAAACTCTCGTGCAGGTCGATCACCCGCGCCTGGAGGGCGGGGATCGCGGCGGAGCGGTCGCGGAAATACTCCACGGTGATCGCATCGAAGTTCCAGCGCCCCACGTTCACTGGCAGATCGCGCGCCCAGTAATCCTCGCGGCGGCGATAGGTCACGCTGCGGCCGGCTTCGGCCGTCTCCACCGCATAGGGCCCCGACCCGAGCGGCTGCTCCATGGTCGGCTCGGCGAAGTCGCGGCCCTCGAACCACGCTTTCGACAGGATCGGCAGGCCCGCCACCAGCATCGGCAGGTCGCGCTTGGGGGCGTCGGGCGCGAAGGTGAAGCGCACCCGGTGCGGCCCCAGCGCCTCGGCGCCGGTCACGTCGCGCAACGAGAGGCGAAGGCGCGGCGCGGCGCCGTCGCTTTTCAGGCTCTCGAAGCTGAACACGACATCCGCCGCCGTCACCGGCGAGCCATCAGCGAAACGGGCTTCCGGGCGCATCTCGAAGATGATCCAGTCGCCGCCGGGCAGAAATTCGGCGTGCGCGGCGACGAGGCCGTAAACCGCGTCGGTCTCGTCGTCGGCCGTGGTCATCAGCGTGTCATAGACCAGGTTCTCCGGCGCGCTGAGGCCCATCGGCGGGTCGCCACGCAAGCTGTAGGCGTTGAGCGTGTCGAAGGTCTGGTTGGCGCGCACCGAGGTGGTGGCGATGGACCCGCCCTTGGGCGCCTGCGGGTTCACATAGTCGAAATGGCTGAAATCGGCGGGATATTTCAGATCGCCGAAGGCAGAGAGGCCGTGGCTGACCACCACCTCCGCCCGCGCCGACACCGCGCCCAGCGCGATCAGCGCCACAAGAATCAGCGCCCTCATCCGCGCGGCCCCAGCGCGGCGGCGCGCCCGGCGTCATGCCACCAGACCTGCGGAAAGCCCACGTCGCGCGGCGGCAGCGGCTCGGGGTGGCCGAACATGTCCCACCACGCGATGCGCTCGAAAGGCGTGTATAGCTGCATGATCCCGTAATGGCTCCATGTAAGGACGCGGTCGAGCGCGCGGCTTGCGGCCGCCAGCGCGGCGCGGTCTTCTGCGAAGATGATCTTCTCGATCAGCGCGTCTACCGCAGGATCGCTGACGCCGCCGACGTTGCGCGACCCCATGCGCAAAGCCGATTCCGACCCCCAGAACTCACGCTGCTCATTGCCGGGGCTCTCGGAGTTGCCAAGCCCCCAGATGATCATGTCGAAGTCGAAATCCGGGTCCTGACTGACGCGGCGAACGTATTGCGCCGCATCGACCACCCGGAACGCCGCCTTGATCCCCAGCGTGGCGAGGTTGGCGATGTAGGGGCCGATCACCCGCTCCTGCGTGTCCTGCGCCGAGAGGAACTCGATCTCGAAGGGCTTGCCCTGCGCGTCCTCCAGCAGCCCGCCGCGCCCCTCGCGCCAGCCCGCCGCCTCAAGCAGGCGACGCGCCTGCCGCAGCCCGGCGCGGTTGCGGCCCGCGCCGTCGGTGATCGGCGGCGCGTACGGCGGCCCGAACACCGCCTCGGGGATGCGGCCGCGAAACGGCGCCAGCAGCGCCAGCTCCGCCGCGTCGGGCGGACCTTCGGGCATCAGGTCGCCGCCGCCCTGAAAAAAGCTGCGCGGCCGGGCGTATTGCTCGAAATAGATCGTGCGGTTGGTCCATTCGAAGTCGAAGGCGAGGCTCAGCGCCTCGCGGGTGCGGACATCCTGAAACTTCTCGCGGCGCAGGTTCATGGCGAGGTATTGGACCCGCTTGGGCCCCTCCAGCGCCACCTCGCGCCGCTGCACGCGGCCATCGCGCGCCGCAGCGAAGTCATAGCGCTCCGCCCAGTTCGACGCCGAGTTCTCCTCGCGAAAGTCGATCAGCCCGGCGCGGAAGGCGTCGAGCTGCGCCGAGGCGTCGAGAAAGATCTCATAGCGCAGCCGGTCGAAATTGTGCTGGCCCCGGTTCACCGGCAGGTCAGCGCCCCAGTGGTCGGCGACGCGCTCATACTCGACGAAGCGGCCCACCTCGAAGGCGCCGACACGGTAAGGGCCGGAGCCGAGCGGCGGCTCAAGCCCGCCCGCCTCGAAATCGCGCTCGTCCTCCCACCAGTGCTTTGCCAGCACGGTGAGCTGGCCCATGATATGCGGCAGTTCACGGTTACCCGCCTGATCGAAGTCGAAGCGCACCACCCGGTCGCCCATGTCGCGCGCGCCGGTTACGTTCTTGTAGTAAAAGCGATAATTTGGCAGGCCTTTCTCGACCAGGGTGCGGAAGGTCCAGATCACGTCGGCCACGGTGACCGGGCGGCCGTCGTGCCAGCGCGCTTCGTCGCGCAGGCGGAAGGCGACCCATGACTCGTCGTCAGGGTGCTCCTCCCACTCCGCCAGCAGGCCGTAATGGGTGGAGCCTTCGTCCAGCGACGGCGTCATCAGCGACTCGAAGATCAGCCCGATGCCGGTCGGCGCGTCGCCGCGCACGATGAAGGGATTGAAGCTGTCGAACCCGGACGCCGTGGCCACGCGCGCCAGCCCGCCCTTCGGCGCATCGGGGTTGACGTAGTCGAAATGCGGGAATCCGGCGGGATAGCGCAACTGTCCGATCAGCGAGCCGCCGTGGCTGCGCGTCACGCCCCCGGCGGCCTGCAGCGTGGCGCGGGACGCCGCCCATGCCGCCGCGCCGAGCGTCAGCCCGCCAAAGCCCCGCCGCGTGATCGCCATGCTGCCTCCCGTTCCGATCGCATCCTATTGGGTAGGGCCGACCAGCGGTTGATTCAAGGCGGTATCACCGAAACCCTCCGACGCCGCTTGCAAAAAGGGCCGCATCCGGGGATGCGGCCCTTGCGGCGCGGCGGATCGGCGGGGGCTATTGCGCGCCGCCTGCGGCCTCGGCGAGATACTTGATCACTGCGGCGCGGTCCTCGAGCTTCTTCAGCCCGGCGAAGCTCATCTTGGTGCCGGGCGCCCAGGCCTTGGGCTTTTCGATGAAGGCGTTGATCGTGGCGGGGTCCCAGACGCCGTCATGGCTCTTCAGCGCGTCGGAATACTTGAAATCGCCGATCGAGGCGATGTCGCGCCCGACCACCGCCCAGAGCGACGGGCCGACGGCGTTGCGGCCTTCCTCGACCTTGTGGCAGGCGCCGCATTTGCGAAACACCTTCTGGCCGTCCTTGGCGCTGGCGGCGGCGTAGGCGGCGAGGAACGGATCGCCGGCGGGCGCCGCAGCGGGTTCCGCCACAGGCTCTGCGGCAGGCTCTGCGACAGGCTCTGCGGCAGGTTCTGCGGCCGCTGTCTCAACCGGCGCGGCATCGGCGGGCGCGGCCTCGGCGGGCGCCGCCTCCACAGGCGCAGGTTCCGCGGCCGCGACGGCGACGGGGCTTTCTGCGGGCGCTTCCGCAGGCGCGGCTTCGGCGGCGGTCAGCGGCTCGGGCGAGCCGTCGGCCTCGTTCAGGAACACTATCACCGCCGCGCGATCCTCGGGCTTGCGCAGACCGGCGAAGGTCATGCGTGTGCCGGGCACGACCGCGCGCGGGTTTTCGAGATACTCAAACAGCTTGTCGAAGGTCCAGGCGCCGCCCTTGGCGCGCATGGGGTCGGAATAGGCGTAGGCCTCGACCGAGGCCACGTCCCGCCCGATCACGCCCCACAGCGACGGGCCGATGCCGTGGCGGCCTTCCTCGATCTTGTGGCAGGCGCCGCATTTGCGAAACACGCGCGCGCCTTCGGCGGGGTCTGCGGCGGCGAGCAGCGCCATCAGCGGATCCGCCTCCGCAGGAGCGGCTTCGGCGGGAGCGGC
>CAZOZE010000179.1:0-12170 GCA_964584215.1 uncultured Rhodobacterales bacterium | reverse complement strand
GCGTTATAGGGCGCCAGAAAGCCGATGAACGGCAGCGCCAGATAGATCGCCAGCAGATAGGCGCCCGAGACCACCGCCAGCCGGTGGCGCAGAAAGCGCCGCCAGATCAGCACCCAGGTCGGCGCGTCGAGGTCGGTGCGGTCGAGCGTCAGCAGATCGCCCGCCGGGTCGTCTGGCTCGTCCGAGACGAAATGCGCGTCCGGGTCGGTCTTCATGCCGCGAGCCTGATGCGCGGATCGACCACCGCCAGCAGCAGGTCGGAGACCAGCATCCCCACCAGCGTCAGCGCCGAGACGAACAGCAGGATGAAGCCCGACAGGAAGATGTCCTGACTTTTCAGCGCCGCCAGCAGCACCGGGCCGATGGTCGGCAGGCTCATCACCACCGACACCAGCACCGAGCCGGAGACAAGCTGCGGCAGCAGGTTGCCGATGTCGGCGATGAACGGGTTCAGCGCCATGCGCAGCGGATAGCGGATCACCGCGCGCGCCGGCGGCACGCCCTTCGCCCGCGCCGTCACCACATAGGGCTTGCCCAACTCGTCGAGCAGGTTGGCGCGCAGCCGCCGCGACATCGCCGCCATGCCGCCCGTGCCGATCACGATCACCGGCGCCACCAGGTGCAGCAGGATCGAGCCGATCTTTTCAAGGCTCATCGGCTGGTCGATGAACTCGCGCGCCATGCCGCCGCCGATCGGCAGGCCGATCGCCTGATTGCCGTAATACATCAGCACCAGCGCCAGCAGGAAATTCGGCGTCGCCAGCCCGATATAGCCGACGAACGCCGCCAGATAGTCGATCCAGGTGTTCGCCTTCACCGCCGAGATCGCGCCCAGCGGCAGCGCGGTGAGATAGATGAACAGCACCACGGCGAGGTTGAGGCCGATGGTGAACGCCATCCCCTCGCGCACCACCTCCGCCACCGGGCGGTCAAGCTCGAAACTGCGGCCGAAATCGCCCTGCAACAGCCCCGAAAAACCGTTCGGACCGGGCCAGAAGCCCATCCAGATCCCGTATTGCTCGATCAGCGGGCGGTCGAGCGCGTATTGCGTCATCAGGAATTCCGCCCGCGCCACGCCCGACGCCTGGCCGGTGGCGCGCAATTCCGCGATCTGGTTGGAGAGATAGTCGCCGGGCGGCAGATTGATGATCACGAACACCAGCGCCGCCACCACGAACAGCGTCGCCACCATGGTCAGGCAGCGGCGCAGCACATAAGCCAGCAGCGCGGGATTGGCGCGCCACGCCGCCGCCAGCCCGCCCAGCAGCGGCGCCAGCACCCACCACGACGCATCCCCCGGCAGCGCGATCACCACCACCGCGAACAGCACGGCGAGCGTGCCCGCCGCGCCCAGCCAGCGCGCTGCGGCGGCGGAGGACGGGGCTGGCGCGCTCATCGGTCGAAGAACAGTTCGTCGATGCGGTGCACGCCGAAATGGGCGCCCGGCTCCCACGCGAACACCGCCTCGGCGGGCAGGTTGCGCAAGGCCGAGGAGACCACCACCGGCTGCGGGGCGGAGGCGACGAGGCCGATGCCGAACACCTGATCGGCGTGGATCGCCAGCATCTCGCGCCATGCGTCGGCGCGCGCGTCCGCCGTCGCGGCGTGGCTCCAGCGGTCGAACAGGGCCATCAGCCGCGCGGCCTCGGGCATGTCCACCGGCTCGCCCGCCGCGCCCCCGGTCTGGACGAATTGCCCCCATTGCGGCCAGCTGAAGCTGCTCTGATCCATCGGCGCCAGCTCCTTGGGCGCGGCGTCCGCCGTGGGCAGGCCGAGGTTCCAGCCGAACCACACCGGCAACATCGACTCGCCAGAATAGACCTTGTTGCGCAGGATGTCGCGGTCGAGCGGGCGGAAGATCAGCTTCAGCCCCAGATCGCGCCACATCTCGGCGATCAGCTCCAGCGCGTCGATCTCCTCCTGCCGCTCTCCGGCGGTCTCGGCCACGATCTCCGCCAGCCGCCCGTCGGGCAGGCGGCGCACCCCGTCGGCGCCGCGCGTCAGCCCCATCTCGTCGAGCAGGGCGTTGGCCTGCGCGGGGTCATAGGCCGCCCAGGCCTGCGCGGCGCCCGCGTCGTAGAACGGGCTTTCCGGCAGCGCGGCCATCGCGGCGGAGCGGGCGAGGCCGTAGAACAGCGATTTGTTGATGGTCTCGCGGCTGATCCCGAGGCTGAGCGCGCGGCGAAAGCGCACGTCGCGCAGCACGGCGCGCCACACCGGATCGTTGTAGTTGAGGTTGGGATAGAGCGCGATCTCGGCGGCGTAGCCCGACCGCCACAGATGCGTGACATAGCCGCCCTGCGCCTCGCCCTTCCTCAGCACCGGCGCATCCGACAGCCGCAGGCCGCGCGCCTGAAGGTCGGCCTCGCCCCGGTTGGTCTTTGCCGGGATCAGCCCGCCCGCCGCCACGGTCATGTCGATCGCGTCGGCGTAGGGCAGTTGCAGCCCCGCCGAATCCACCCGGTGGTAGAACGGGTTGCGTTTGAGCACATAGCGCTGGCTGTTGCGCGGCGTCACGTTCATCCACGGCTGCAGCGTGGGCAGGTTCGGGTCGTCGAACTTGTACATGTCGTCGCGCTGGTTGTGCAGCGCCGCCCAGTTGCGCGCCTCCGCCGCCCCGACCAGCGCCGCCAGCGCGTCCGGGTCGGCGTAGCGCGCGTGGAACTGCTTCATGTAATGCGCCGGACGATAGATGAACGGCGGCCGCGCGCCCGCCAGCGCAGGCAGGAAGCGCGGGTTCGGCGCGTCCCAGGCAAAGCGGATCGTGGTCTCGTCGAGCACGCTCACCACCGGCGGGCGCCCGTCCGCCAGCATCAGTTCGGGCGGCCCGGCGGGGGCGAGGTCGGGGTTGTTGGCCACGTCCTGCCACCAATAGCGGAAATCCTCGGTGGTGAACGGCGCCCCGTCCGACCAGCGGTGCCCCTTGCGCAGGTGGAGGGTGAAGACGCGGCCTTCCTCGACGTCGATGGCGCGCAGGATGTCGGGGACGATCTCAAGCCGCGCGTCGTATCCCGCCAGCCGCGCATAGCCATAGACCACCGCCAGCCGCACGTCGCGCGCGGCGCTGATCAGCGTGCGGATCTCGCCGCCGTGCCGCCCCGGAGCGCGCCCCTTCGCCGCCATGTCCACCACCAGCGGCTCCGACGGCAGGCGCTGCGCCACAGGCGGCAGCGCGCCGTCCGCCACCTGCGCCGCCAGCGACGGCGTCTCGACCGGCGTCAGCGCGGCGGCCGGACCGGCGACGGCCAGCAGCAGGGCGAGGGTCAGGGAAAAAGACTTCATGCGGCGCACCTCACATAATGGCCGGCGTCCACCTCGCGCAGCGCGGGCGCGGCGTCGCCGTCGTAGCGATAGGGTTCGGGCCATGTCTCCGGCTCGCCCGCGCCCAGCGCGACGAGCTTCAGGTCGAGCTTGCGCCGCAGGTCCGGCTCCGGCGAGGCGGCCAGCAGCGCGCGGGTGTAGGGGTGGACCGGCGCGTGGAACAGCTGATCGGCGGGCGCGGCCTCGACGATGCGCCCGCGCCGCATCACCGCCACCCGGTCGGCCAGATCGGCCACCACGGCCAGGTTGTGCGAGATGAACAGCAGCGACAGGCCGAGATCGGCCTGCACCTCCTTCAGCAATTCCAGCACCTGCGCCTGAACGCTCACGTCCAGCGCCGAGGTCGGCTCGTCGCAGACCAGCAGCTCCGGCGACAGCGCCAGCGCGCGGGCGATGGCGATGCGCTGGCGCTGGCCGCCCGAGAAGGCGTGCGGATAGCGCGGCAGGTGGTCGGGCGACAGCCCGACGCGGCGCATCAGGTCGGCGGCGCGGGCGCGCTGCTCCGTATGCGCGCCGACGCCGTGCACGCGCAGCGGCTCTGTCAGGATGTCGCCCACGGTCATGCGCGGGCTGAGCGCGCTGAACGGGTCCTGAAACACCATCTGCGCGCGGCGGCGGAACGCCTTCAGCCCCGCCGCGTCCAGCGCCGCGACGTCCACGCTCACGCCGTCGCGGCCGCAGAAACAGATATGGGCGCCGGGGTCGGGATCCTCCGCGCGCAGCAGCAGCCGCGCGATGGTTGATTTGCCCGAGCCGCTCTCGCCGACCACCGCCAGCGCGCCGCCGCGCTCGAGCGCCAGCGACACGTCGGCCACCGCCTTCACCGGCGCCGCATGGCGGCCAAGGCCGAGGCTGCGCCCGGGGTAGGTCTTGCTGAGCGCGTCGATGGTCACGATCGGGTCGGTCACCGTGCGGCGGTTGCAGGTGACGTGGTCGCCCACCACCGGCGCCGCGGCCAGCAGGCGGCGGGTATAGCCGTGGCCGGGCGCGCCGAGGACGGCGGCCGACGGGCCGCTCTCGACCAGCCGCCCCTTGCGCAGCACCGCCACGCTGTCGGCGACGTTGGCGACCACGCCGAGGTCATGGGTGATCAGCAGCACCGACATGCCGGTTTCGCTCTGAAGCCTGCGGATCAGGTCGAGCACCGTGGCCTGCGTCGTCACGTCGAGCGCGGTGGTCGGCTCATCGGCGATCATCAGCGACGGGCGGCAGACCATCGCCATCGCGATCATCGCGCGCTGGCGCAGGCCGCCCGAAAGCTGGAAGGGATAGGCGGCGAAGGCGCGCGCGGGGTCGGGAAAGCCGACATCCTCGAATGTCTCCAGACAGCGCGCGAAGGCCTCGGCGCCGGTCATGCGCTCATGCAGGCGCAGCGCCTCCATCACCTGATCGCCCACGGTATGCAGCGGCGACAGCGCGCTCATCGGCTCCTGAAAGATCATCGCGACGCGGGCGCCGCGAATGGCGCGCATCGCGCTTTCCGGCGCCGCCAGCAGATCGACCGGCGTCTCCCGGTCGCCGAGCATGGCGCGCCCGGCGACGACGCGCGCCCCGCGCGGCAGGATGCCGAGCAGCGCCTTGCCGGTCAGCGTCTTGCCCGAGCCGCTCTCGCCCACCACCGCCAGCGTCTCGCCGCGCCGGATCGCGAACGAGACCCGGTCCACCACGGGCAAGGCGCCGAAGGCGACGGTCAGATCCTCGACGGCGAGCAATGGCGGCGCGATCACCGAATTCCCCCCAACACCCCTCATGCGGCGCGTTGCAGCGCCTTCCGCCAACCCTAACGCGGCGAGACTGCGCTGCAATCGCTTTTCTATGACAGGCGCGCGGGACAGGCGCGCGGGACTGGCGCGCTTGTCGTCCCCCCGCCGCCTCGCCTATCGTCACTCGCCATGCGGCGGGCCGATCCGCGCCCGTCGCCAAACGCGCGCCCCGGAGGCTTTCCACACCATGCGCCTGCCCATCGTCATCGCCGCCGCCGCGCTTGCCGCCTGCGGCCAGCTTCCCGGCATCGAGGGGCTGACCGGCGGCGATGGCCCAGCCGCGCCGATGGACGCCGCTCAGGCGCGCGCCTTTTTGACCGACGCCTTCCTGACCTGCCGCGACGCCGACGGCGGCGGCTGGATGCGCAGCTTTCCCGCCGACGGGAGCGGTTTTCTCTATAGCGGCGGCGCCACCATCGCGGGGGCGTGGCGGGTGGCGGAGGACGGGCGCGCCTGCCTGCGCCGCGACGACGACGGGACCGAGACCTGCTTCAGCGTCGCGCGAAAAGGGCAGGGCGTGACGCTGACCGACGCGCGCGGCGCGCGGCTCGACTGCGTGGCGGGCTGAGCATGGCCCGCGCGCCCCGGCGCGGAGCGGCCGGGCCATGAGCTTCGACGCCTTCCCGCCCGATCCCGCAGCCCGCGCCGGGGCCGACGCGCGGCGCGGCGCGGCGCCGACGTTCACCCTGCTGGTCGTCGCCGCCGCCGACGGCTTCATCGCGCGGTCCTCCGGCCACAGCCCGGAAGGCTGGGCGAGCGCCGAGGAGCAGGCGCTGTTCCTGCGCGCGGTGGGCGCCGCCGACTGGTCGGTGATGGGGCGCGGCACGCACGAGGCGGCGTTCCGGCCTCAGCGGCGGCGCATCGTGTTCTCGCGCAGCGCGCCCGCGCCCGAGTGGCGCACGCCCACGCATCTCTGGCTCGATCCGGCGCGGCTGACGCCCGACGCGCTGGCGGCGCTGGTGGCGCGGCGCCGCCCGCTGCGCCATGGGCTGATCCTCGGCGGCGGCGCGATCCACGACTGGTTCCACGCCCACCGCCGCATCGACGCGGTGTCGCTGACCGTCGAGCCGGTGCGCTTTGGCGCGGGGCTGACCCTGTTCAGCGATCAGCGCGCGCGCGATCCGGTCGCAGCCTTCACCGAAAAAGGCTATAACGTCGTCGGCGCGCGCACCCTCAACGCCGCCGGAACCCGTCTGGTGACGCTGATCCCCTGAGCCGACAGGAGACCGCCATGCGCGACCCCGCCGCCCTCGACGCCGCCGATCCGCTGGCGCGGTTTCGCGACCGGTTCCTGCTGCCCGAGGGGGTGATCTATCTCGACGGCAACTCTCTGGGGCCGCTGCCGCGCGGCGTGGCGGAGCGGGTGGCGCAGGCGGTGTGCGGCGAGTGGGGCGAGAGCCTGATCCGGGGCTGGAACCGCCATGGCTGGGGGGAGCTGCCCGAGCGCGTCGGCGACCGCATCGCGCGGCTGATCGGCGCCGCGCCCGGCTCGGTGATCGCGGGCGACACCACCTCGGTCAACCTGTTCAAGGCGCTGGCGGCGGCGACGGCGATGCGTCCCGAACGCGCCGTGATCCTGTCGGACGAGGGCAACTTCCCCACCGACCTCTACATGGCCGAGGGGCTGAACGGCCTGACCGGGCGCGGCGCGCTGCGGCTTGTCGCGCGGGAGCATATGACGCGGGCGATCACCGAAGACGTGGCGGTGGTGATGCTGACCGAGGTGGATTATCGCACCGGCCACAAGCTCGACATGGCCGACATCACCGCGCGCGCCCATGCGGCGGGGGCGGTGATGCTGTGGGACCTGGCGCATTCGGCGGGCGCCTTTCCCGTGGACCTGACCGCGAGCGGCGCCGAGTTCGCGGTCGGCTGCGGCTACAAGTATCTCAACGGCGGCCCCGGCGCGCCGGCGTTCTTTTATGTGCGCCCCGATCTGGCGGAGCGTGTGCGGCCCGCGCTCAGCGGCTGGTGGGGCCATGCGGCGCCGTTCGCCTTTGACCCCGCCTATCGCCCGGCGCCCGGCGCGGGGCGGTTCCGGGTCGGCACGCCGCCGGTGCTGTCGCTGATCGCGCTCGACGCCGCCCTGGACGTTTTCGACGACGTGGACATGGGCGCGGTGCGCGCCAAGTCGCAGGCGCTGGCGGAGCTGTTCGTGGCCGAGGTGGCGCGGCTGGCGCGGACCGAGGATCTGTGGCTGGCCAGCCCCGACGACCCCGACGCGCGCGGCGCGCAGGTGTCGTTCCGCTGTTCGCACGGCTATGCGGTGACGCAGGCGCTGATCGCGGAAGGGGTGATCGGCGATTTCCGCGCGCCCGACCTGATGCGCTTCGGCTTTGCGCCGCTCTACCTGCGCTTCGCCGACGCAGCCGAGGCCGCGCGCAGGCTGGCCGACATCCTGCGCCACCGCCGCTGGGACCGCCCCGAGCACCACGCGCGCGCCGCAGTCACGTGACGCTCACCTGACGCTCACCTGACGCCGCTCTCGGCCGCCAGCACCGCCGCCAGCCCGGCGCGATAGTCGGGATAGCGCAGCGCCACGCCCAGTTCTTCGCGCAGGCGGCGGTTGGAGACGCGCTTGCTCTCGGCGTAGAAACTGCGCGCCATCGGCGAGAGGTCGGCGTCGGCATACGCCACCTCTGGCGGCGGCGGCAGGTTCAACAGCGTCGCCGCGTGCGCGATCACGTCCTGCGGCGGGGCCGGTTCGTCGTCGCAGACGTTGTAGATCGCGCCGGGGTCGGGCCGGGCGATCGAGGCCAGCAGCGTCTCGGCGATATCCTCGACATGGATGCGGCTGAACACCTGCCCCGGCTTGACGATGCGCCGCGCGGTCCCGGCGCGGATCTTCCGGAAAGGCCCGCGCCCCGGCCCGTAGATCCCCGCCAGCCGGAAGATGTGCAGCGGCAGGCCGTGCGCGTCGGCCAGCGCGCGCCACCCGGCCTCGGCGGTGATCCGGGCGCGACCGCGCGCGGTGGCGGCGGCCAGCGGCGCGTCTTCGTCCACCCAGTCGCCACCCCGGTCGCCATAGACGCCGACGGTCGAGAGATACCCCGCCCACCGCAGCCCCGGCGCCCGCGCCGCGATCAGCGGCCCCAGCGCGGCGAGCGCGGGGTCGCCGTCTGCGTCGGGCGCGACGGACGTCAGCAGATGATCCGCCGCCGCCAGCGCCGCCTCGGGGTCTTGCAGCGGCCAGAGCAGCGGCTCGACGCCTGCGCCGCGCAGCCGCTCGGCCGTGGCGGCGGCGCGCGTGGTTCCCAGCACCCGCCAGCCCATCGGGATCAGCCGCCGCGCCAGCGCCGCCGCGCTGTAGCCGTGGCCGATGCTCAGCAAGGTGCCCGCCGCCATTCTCCAATCCCTTTCCGCGCTCTATGCTGCGTCCGACCCTGACCCCGGAGCGCCGAGCCATGCGACGCCTGTTCCCCGTTCTCGTCCTGATCGCGGCGCAAGCCCATGCGCAGGACTATGACGCCTGCATCGCCCGCGTCGAGACCGATCCGCAGGCCGCGCTCGCCTACGCCGAATCCTGGGCGCAGGCCAGCGGCGCCCCGGCGGCGGAGCATTGCGCCGCGATGGCGCAGGCGGCGCTGGGCGCCGGCCGCGCTGCGGCGAAGCGGCTGGCCGATCTGGCGGCGCGGCCCGTCGCGCCGGCGCAGAGCCGGGCGGAGATGCTGGAGCAGGCCGCGACGCTGTGGCTGGAGCAGGGCGACGTGGGGCTGGCGCGCGCCGCGCTCGACCGTGCGCTGACGCTGGTTCCCGGCCATCCCGGCGTGCTGGCGGCGCGGGCCGACGCGCTGACGGCGGAGGGTCGCCACGCCGAGGCCGCCGCCGATCTGGGCCGCGCGCTCGACGCGCTGCCGGGCAACCCCGCGCTGCTGACCCTGCGCGCCGCCGCGCGGCGCAACGCGGGCGACGACCGCGGCGCGCTGGCCGATGCGCAGGCGGCGCTGAAAGCCGCGCCGGGCGCGCCCGCCGCGCTGTTCGAGCTTGGCGCCGCGCAGGCCGCGCTGGGCGAGCCGGGCGCGGCGCGCGAGGCGTGGCTGGGGGCGATCGCCGCCGCCCCCGACAGCGACGCCGCCGACCGCGCGCGCCTCAGCCTTCAGGCGCTGGACGGGCGCTGACCGTCCGACCGGGCGCGATGGGCGCCGCGTGCGCGACATCTGGCGACACGCCTGCGGTCCGCGACGTCAGCAAGGCGCACACTTGGGTCGTTGGAGAGACCGGCGCATCGCCCGACCCTTGGCCCGCGCGATCAGCACGGGCCGCGCCCTCCCTCCCCCGTGGGAGGGCGCATCGCAGCGCGGCGACCCGCTGATCCGTCGAAGTTGCTTGCGCCATAAAGCGCGCCGCGCAACCGTTCCGACGCGCCCACCCGAGGGAGGGCGCGGCCCTCATCGCTCTGCTGCGCTGTCGAGATGCGCAAGTCTCGCGACCGGCCGCCTTCCGCGCAAAGCCGACGCATCCGCCCCGGTAGGGCCGCCGGACCTCTCCCGCTCAGGCGGCGTCCGCCTCCAACTGGATCGGCGCATAGCCCTCGTCGTCGAGAAAGCCCTTCTCGCCATTCTCCAGAACAAGACAGGTCAGCACGTCGCTGGCGTAAGCCTTGGTGTCGATGCCGATCCGGTTGGGGCGGATCACCGGCGCGGGAGCGGTGGTGTGGCCATGGACCACCACGAAGCCATGGTCGCGCGGATCGCTGAGGAAAGGCTCGCGGATGAAAGTGAGGTCGAACGTTTTCTGCTTGCGCAGCGCCACGCCCGGGCGCACGCCGGCATGGACGAACAGATAGTCGCCATGCTGTTCGCACAGCTTCAGCCCCTCAAAGAACGCGAGATGCTCTGGCGGCAGCGCGGCGGCGAGCGCCTTGCGGATCGCCTTCATCGAGCGCAGCCCGATACCGGGCGTCGCCGCTTCGACGCCATAGGACGCCAGCGCCTCGACGCCGCCGTTGGCGAGCCACTGCGAGCCGAAATCGGCAGGTTTCTTCAGGAACGCGGTCAGGAACAGGTCGTGGTTGCCCGCAAGGCACACCGCCTCGCCGTCGCGGGTGAACTCGATCAGATGCGCGATCACGCCCGCGCTCTCGGGCCCGCGGTCGATGTAGTCGCCGGTATGGATCACGCGATAGCGCGGGCAGGGCCTGCGCACGAGATCCGCCGCGATGCGGGCGTGCGCCGCGCGCAGCAGGTCGAGCCTGCCGTGGATGTCGCCAATCGCGTATATCCGCAGCCCCTCGGGCGTGCGGGCGTCTTTCAGCAGCGGCATGAATTGTCTCCGCTGGAAACGGGCGCCCCCGGCCCTTGCGGACCGGGGGCGACGGAAAACGAGGGCCCGGAGCTTTTCAGCGGTCCAGGCGCCCGATGGCTCGGCAGAAACCGCAGTCCTCAGAGACCGCCTTCGCGCTGCGCCTTCTTGCGCGCGAGCTTGCGCGCCCGACGAATCGCTTCGGCCTTTTCACGCACCCGCCTCTCGGACGGCTTCTCGAAATGTTGCTTCAGCTTCATTTCGCGGAAAACGCCTTCACGCTGCAATTTCTTCTTGAGAGCCTTGAGCGCCTGCTCGACATTGTTGTCGCGAACCAGCACCTGCACCTACGTCACCACCTTTCCATGTTAGAGTTTCCGGAAGAAGCGGCTATATACCGGCGCGAAGACGCGCTGTCCACCGTTGAGAGGATGCCAGAGATGACCGACGCTGCGGAACCGCAGATCGACCCCGCTTTCGACTGGGCCGAAACCGACCACATCGACGCCGCGCGCGCGCGGCTGCTGGCGGCGGCGCTGCCCGACGTGGCGTTCGACGGCTGGTCGGAGCGCACGCTGGCCAGCGCCATCGCGACCAGCGGCGTCGACGCCGGGCTGGCGCGGCTGGCGTTTCCGCGCGGCGCGCTGGATCTGGCGCTGTATTTCCATGACGACGCCGACCGCCGCATGGTGGAGGCGCTGGCCACCGCGCCGCTGGAGCAGATGCGGATGCGCGAGCGGGTCACCTTCGCGGTGCGCAAGCGGCTGGAGCTGGTGGCCGACGACCGCGAGGCGGTGCGGCGCGGCGTCGCGCTGTTCGCGCTGCCGATCCACGCCGCCGAGGGCGCCCGCGCGGTCTGGCGCACGGCGGACATGATCTGGACCACGCTCGGCGACGCCTCGCAGGACGCCAACTGGTACTCCAAGCGCGCCATCCTGGCGGGCGTGATCTCCTCCACGCTGCTCTACTGGCTGGGCGATACGTCGGAGGGTTTTCAGAAAACGTGGGATTTCCTCGACCGCCGCATCGCCGGGGTGATGCGCTTCGAGAAGCTCAAGGCGCAGGTCAACGGCAACCCCGTCGGCCGCCTGCTGATGGCCGGGCCGAACGCGCTGTCGAAGATGGTGCGCCCGCCGCGCCGCGCCTGAACCCGGCGCAGGGTGTCGCCGCGTTCGGGCGCAGGGATCGCGGCGCGCAGAGCGCCTTGATTCAGAGCGCCTTGATGTCGGTCGCCGCCGAGCGCCCGTCGCGGCGGGTCTCGATCTCGAAGCCGACCTTCTGGCCGTCGGCCAGCCCGTCGAGCCCCGCGCGCTGCACCTGGGTGATGTGCACGAACACGTCGGGGCCGCCCGCGTCAGGCTGAATGAATCCGAAACCCTTGGTGGCGTTGAACCATTTCACGACGCCCGTCGCCATGGGCGGTCTCCTTCCCGTCGTCCTCGGCGCGGCGGGATCGCCGCGCCAGCGGCGCTAGGCGCTGTAGCAACGGCTGCCTGCGTCACGAAAGGCACGGGCGGGCGCGTCAGGGCGCGCGGATCGAGCGCCTCGTGAAGAAAAGATACCGGTTCGCCTGAGTCGGTTCAAGCGCGGGCGGCGATTGCGCGCGCCCGCGCGGCTGACTAGAACCAAGGCGCATTCGCCGCCGGAGCCGTCCTGATGACCGACCTCGCCCACACCGAACCCGCGCCGAAAACCTATCCGGGCGCGACCGGCGACTGGGAGGTGGTGATCGGCATGGAGGTTCACGCCCAGATCGCCAGCAAGGCCAAGCTGTTCTCGGGCGCCTCGACCACCTTCGGCGCCGAACCCAACACCAACGTCAGCCTGGTGGACGCGGCGATGCCG
>CAZOZE010000178.1:0-2624 GCA_964584215.1 uncultured Rhodobacterales bacterium | reverse complement strand
GCCTATGAGGGCGGCCCGGTGGGGGTGGAGACCATCGCCGCCGCGCTGTCGGAGGCGCGCGACGCGGTGGAGGAGGTGATCGAGCCCTACCTGCTGCAACAGGGCTTCATCCAGCGCACGCCGCGGGGCCGGATGCTGGCGCACCGCGCCTGGACCCATCTCGGCCTGCCCGCGCCGCGCGCGGGCGGCGCGCAGCCGGGGCTGTTCGAGAGCGACGGATAGCGGCGCGCCGGCCGCAAGGCCGCAGGCGCGCGTCTCCGTCGCGCCGGTCTGGCGGGCGGGCGCGGCGCGGTCAGCGGGCGACCGGCGCCTTTCACCCGGGCGCGCAAGCTCTTATGCTGAGGCGCATGATCTTGCGTATCGCCCTGCTCCTGTTCGCCGCCGCCCTTGTCGCCCCCGCCGCCGCGCGCGCGCAGGCGGAGGGCTTTCTGAGCGTCTGCGGCAATCGCGCCGCCAGCGCCGCCGAGGTGGCGCGCACCTGTCGCCGCGCGCTCGACACCGGCGCTCTGACCCCGGCGCAGGCGGTGGCGGCGGCGATCAATCTCGGCGGCGCGCTGCTCGACCTGGAACAGCCGGGGGCGGCGCGCGACGCCTATGAGCGCGCGCTGGCGCTTCAGCCGGCGTCGGCGCCGGCGCTGGCTGGGCGGGCCGAGGCGCGCGCGGCGCTGGGCGAGACCGGTCCGGCGGCGGTGGACTGGAACCGCGCCGTCGATCTGGCGCCGAACGACGCCGCCCTGCGCGCCGCGCGCGGCGCGTTCCGGCTGCGCGCGGGCAATTCCGGCGGCGCGCTGGCGGATTTCGAGGCGGCGCTGGCGCGCGATCCCGGCGACGCGGCGCTGACCTTCAACCGCGCGCTGGCGCTGGCTGCGCTCGGCCGCGACGCGGAGGCCGAGGCCGGCTTCTCGCGGGTGATCGCCGCCGATCCGCAGGACACCGGCGCATGGCTGAACCGCGCCCGCCTGCGCGCCGCGCGCGATCCGCTGGCGGCGCTGGCCGACTATGACCGCGCCGTGGCGCTGGCGGGGGGCTGGTCGCAGCCGCTGGTGGAGCGCGGCGCGCTGCTCGACTCGCTGGGCCGCACCGCCGAGGCGGACGCCGATTTTCGCCGGGCGTGGGAGCTTGGCCACCGCTCCGAGGCGCTGAACGCGCGGATTCTGGCGATGGGGCGATAGCGCGCCCGCGCGGCGTTGACCGCGCAGCGGGGCGCCGATAGGGTCCGCGCGCCGATTTCCCCGGAGCCGCCGCGCCATGTCCCACCCCAAGCCCCGCTCGTTTCAGGAGATTCTGCTGCGGCTCCAGAGCTATTGGGGCGGGCAGGGCTGCGCGGTGCTGCAACCCTATGACATGGAGGTGGGCGCGGGCACCTTCCACCCCGCCACCACCCTGCGCGCGCTGGGGCCGCGCCCGTGGGCGGCGGCCTATGTTCAGCCCTCGCGCCGCCCCACCGACGGGAGATACGGCGAGAATCCCAACCGTCTGCAGCACTATTACCAGTTTCAGGTGCTGATAAAGCCCAGCCCGCCGAACCTTCAGGACCTCTACCTCGGCAGCCTGCGCGAGATCGGCATCGACCTCTCGTTGCACGACGTGCGCTTTGTCGAGGACGACTGGGAAAGCCCGACGCTGGGCGCCTGGGGGCTGGGCTGGGAGGTGTGGTGCGACGGCATGGAGGTGAGCCAGTTCACCTATTTCCAGCAGGTCGGCGGGCATGACTGCAAGCCGGTCTCGGGCGAACTGACCTATGGGCTGGAGCGGCTGGCGATGTATGTGCTGGGCGTCGAGCATGTGATGGACATGCCGTTCAACGACCCCGGCGCGCCGATCGCGCTGAAATACGGCGACATCTTCCGCCAGGCCGAGCGCGAATACAGCCGCTGGAACTTCGATGTCGCCGAAACCGAGATGCTGCTGCGCCATTTCGAGGACGCCGAGGCCGAGTGCGGACGGATCCTCGCCGCCGAGCCGCACGACCCCAACGCGGGCGGCGACAACGTGATGGCGCTGCCCGCCTATGACCAGTGCATCAAGGCCAGCCACCTGTTCAACCTGCTGGATGCGCGCGGGGTGATCTCGCCCACCGAGCGGCAGGCGTATATCGCGCGGGTGCGGGCGCTGGCGAAGGCCTGCGCCGACGCCTGGCTGCGCACCGAAGCGGGCGGCGTGGCGGCGTGAGCGGGCGCATCCTGATCGCAGGGCTGCTGCTGATCGCCGCCGCCGCCGGAGCGGGCCTGTGGTATGCGCAGGTCTATGTGTATTACGAGCCGGTCGAGGGGCTTTCTTTAGTGACGATCGACGGCGCCGCCGTTCCGGTGACGGATTATCGCGGGCTGGATGGCGCGTCCTCGCCGCTCAAGCTGCGCGGCTGCTTCACGGTCGATCCCGCGCTGGTCGCGGGCCCCGCGCCGCGCAAGGCGACGCCGCTGATCGCGCCGGGCTGGTTCGACTGTTTCGACGCCGAGGCGATCGGGCTGGCGCTGGAGCAGGGCGCGGCGCGCGCGGTGGTGGCCGAGGCCGCGCCGCAGGGTTTTGAACGCATCGTCGCCGTCTTTCCCGACGGGCGCGCCTATCAGTGGCGCCAGGTCATCGAAGAGTAATCCGCCATGCCCGATCTGCTGCTAGAACTG
>CAZOZE010000177.1:0-4055 GCA_964584215.1 uncultured Rhodobacterales bacterium | reverse complement strand
GCGTCGCGGATTTGCTCGCCCGAGGCCAGCTCCAGCACCGCCTCGCGCGCGCCCTCGGCGATCAGATGATCCTCCAGCGCGCGCTGGTCCTTGAGATAGACCTCCGACTTGCCGCGCGACACCTTATAGAGCGGCGGCTGGGCGATGTAGAGGTAGCCGCCCTCGATCAGCTCCGGCATCTGGCGGTAGAAGAAGGTCAGCAGCAGGGTGCGGATATGGGCGCCGTCCACGTCGGCGTCGGTCATGATGATGATCTTGTGGTAGCGCAGCTTGGCGATGTTGAACTCGCCGCGCCCGATGCCGGCGCCCAGCGCGGTGATCAGCGTGCCGATCTCGTTGTTGCCCAGCATCTTGTCGAAGCGCGCGCGCTCCACATTGAGCACCTTGCCGCGCAGCGGCAGCACCGCCTGGTTCTGGCGCGAGCGGCCCTGCTTGGCCGAGCCCCCCGCCGAGTCGCCCTCCACGATCAGCAGTTCTGACTTCGCCGGGTCGCGCTCCTGGCAGTCGGCCAGCTTGCCGGGCAGGCTGGCGATGTCCATCGCAGTCTTGCGGCGGGTGAACTCGCGCGCCTTGCGCGCCGCCTCGCGCGCCAGCGCCGCCTCGATGATCTTGCCGACCACCAGCCGCGCGTCGCCGGGATGCTCGTCGAACCATTCGCTGAGCTTTTCATAGACCAGGCTCTCGACCGCCGGGCGCACTTCGGAGCTGACCAGTTTCTCCTTGGTCTGGCTGGAGAATTTTGGGTCCGCCACCTTGACCGACAGCACGCAGGTCAGCCCCTCGCGCGCGTCGTCGCCGGAGAGCTGCACCTTCTCCTTCTTGCCCTGCGGCGAGGCGGCGGCGTAGAGGTTCACCGCGCGGGTCAGCGCGCCGCGAAAACCCGCCAGATGGGTGCCGCCGTCCTTTTGCGGAATGTTGTTTGTGAACACCAGCATGTTCTCGTGGTAGGTGTCATTCCACCACAGCGACACCTCCACCGCCACGCCGTCGCGCTCTCCGGTGACGGTGATCGGCGCAGAGATGATCGGCGTCTTGGAGCGGTCGAGATAGCGCACGAACGCCTCCACCCCGCCGTCGTAGAGCATCACCTCCTCGCGATGCTCCGCGCCGCGCTCGTCGCGCAGCACGATGCGCACGCCGGAATTGAGGAACGCCAGCTCGCGCAGGCGGTGCTCCAGCGTCTTGAAGTCATAGTCGATGTGGCTGAACGTGGCGACCGAGGCCAGGAACCGCAGCTCCGTGCCCTTCCTGCCGTCGGCGGGGCCGGTGACGACCAGCGGCTTCACCGTCTCGCCATGCTCGAAGCGGACGTAATGCGCGCGGCCCTCGCGCCAGATGCGCAGGTCAAGCCAGTCGCTGAGCGCGTTCACCACCGAGACGCCGACCCCGTGCAGGCCGCCCGACACCTTGTAACTGTTCTGGTTGAATTTTCCGCCTGCGTGGAGCTGGGTCATCACCACCTCCGCCGCCGAGACGCCCTCCTCCTCGTGGATCGCGGTCGGGATGCCGCGGCCGTTGTCGCTGACGCTCACCGAGCCGTCGGCGTGCAGCGTGACCTGCACGGTGTCGCAATGCCCCGCCAGCGCCTCGTCGATGGCGTTGTCCACCACCTCATAGACCATGTGGTGCAGCCCCGAGCCGTCGTCGGTGTCGCCGATATACATGCCGGGGCGCTTGCGCACCGCCTCAAGGCCGCGCAGCACCTTGATGCTGTCGGCGCCATATTCGGGCTGGGCGGGCGTGTCGGTCATCAGAGCATCCTTGAATAGGGCGATGGCTGTGCGGGCGTCTCAGCCCGCCTCCGCCACCGTCGAGCCGTCCGGGCCCTCCGCCACCGCAAACCGCTGCGCCCGCGCGCCCAGATCGGCGAACAGGCCCGCGTCGGTCCCGGTCATCCAGGCCTGCGCGCCAAGGGCGCAGACCGCGTCATAGAGCGCCGCGCGCCGCGCGGGGTCGAGATGCGCGGCCACCTCGTCCAGCAGCAGCACCGGCGCCGCGCCCTGCGCCGCCAGCGCGCGCGCGTTGGCCAGCACCAGGCTCAGCAGCAGCGCCTTCTGCTCGCCGGTCGAGCACAGATGCGCCGCTGCGCCCTTGGCCGCATAGACCGCCGTCAGGTCGCTGCGGTGCGGCCCGTGCAGCGCGCGCCCCGCAGCCGCGTCGTCGCGCCGCGCGCGCGCCAGCCGCAGCCGGAAATCCTCCATGATGTCAGGCGCTTGCGCCTCCGGCGGCGATGATGCGGCCACACGCCCCTCCAACGCGCCGACAATAGCGATTTGCGCCATGGGAAACAAGGACTTGCCATCGGTTCCGGCGTCGCGCTGCGCCGCCGTCAGGCGCGCCGCCGTCGCCGCGCGCCCCGTGGCCACGGCCACCGCCGCCGCCGCCATGCGCGCCTCCAGCGCATCCAGCCAGCGCGGGTCCATCGGGCCGTCGCGCAACAGGCGGTTGCGCGCGCGCATCGCCCGGTCATAGCCGCTCGCGTGGGCGGCGTGGTCGGGAAAGAAGCTGAGCGCGGCGCGGTCGAGAAAGCGCCGCCGCTCCTCGGCGCCCTCGGTCCACAGCCGATCCATCGCGGGCGTCAGCCAAAGCATCGCCAGCACGCCGCCCAAGGCCGTCTGCGTCGCCGCCTTGCCGTCGATCTCGACCCTGCGCCGCCCGTCCGGCGCCCCGGTCAGCGTCAGCGCGTGCGCCCCGCCTGCGCCCGCGACCTCGGCGCGCACCCGCCAGCCCAGCGCGCCGGGGCTGCGCGCCAGCTCCTCGGCCTTCGCCCGGCGCAGGCCGCGCCCCGGCGACAGCATCGACACCGCCTCAAGAAGGTTGGTCTTGCCCGCGCCGTTGGGGCCGAACAGCGCCACGGGGCGGCCGTCGAGCGCGATGTCGGCACGGGCGTAGGATCGGAATTGCGCGACCGTCAGCGCGCGCAGCGCGTGGGCGGCGCTGGCTGGCGCCGTCACACCCGCATCGGCATCACGACATAGACCGCGCTTTCGTCGTCGCCCTCGCGCACCAGCGTCGGCGCGCCGCTGTCGGCGAACAGGAACACCGCGTTCTCACGGTCGATCTGGTCGGCGATCTCCAGCAGGTATTTGGCGTTGAAGCCGATCTCCATCGGCTCGCTGTCATAGGCCACCGCCAGTTCGTCCGAGGCCGAGCCGCTGTCGGGGCTGTTGACGGTCAGCGTCAGCCGGTCCTGCTCCAGCGTCAGCTTGACGGCGCGCGAGCGTTCCGCCGAGACGGTCGCCACCCGGTCCACCGCGCGCTTGAAGTCCTGCGCATCGACCTCCATGCGCCGGTCGTTGCCCTGCGGGATGACGCGGGTGTAGTCGGGGAAGGCGCCGTCGATCACCTTTGAGGTGAGCACCAGATCGCCGCAGGCGAAGCGGATCTTGGTGGCGGAGACTGAGACCTGCACCTCGGCGTCGTCGCTCTCCAGCAGCTTGCGCACCTCGCCCACCGTCTTGCGCGGCACGATCACGTCGGGCGCGCCCACCGCGCCGTCGGGCGCCGGCGCGTCGATGCAGGCGAGGCGATGCCCGTCGGTCGCCACCGCGCGCAGCACCCGCGCGGCCCCTTCCGGCGCGGCGGGCGTGTGCAGATAGACGCCGTTGAGGTAATAGCGCGTCTCCTCGGTCGAGATCGCGAAGCTCGCCTTGTCGAACAGCCGCCGCAGCGCCGACGCCTTCGCCGTGTAGCTGGCGTCGTATTCGCTGGTGGCCATCACCGGGAAATCCTCGCGCGGCAGCGTCGGCAGCGTGAAGCGCGCGCGCCCCGCCGACACGTCGAGCCGCCCGGTCGCCGCGTCCGCAGCCAGCGCCACGGTGGCGCCCTCGGGCAGCTTGCGCACGATGTCATGCAGCGTGTGCGCGGGCACGGTGACGGCGCCCGCCTGACCGACCATCGCCGGAATGGTCTCAGTGATCTCGATGTCGAGGTCGGTGGCGCGCAGGCTGGCCATGCCGCCCTCGGCCTCGATCAGCACGTTGGACAGGATCGGGATCGTCGTGCGCCGCTCCACCACGCCCTGCGCGCGGCTGGTGGCCTTGAGAAGCGCGCTG
>CAZOZE010000176.1:0-8670 GCA_964584215.1 uncultured Rhodobacterales bacterium | reverse complement strand
ACGCCCCCTGAGCCTTTCGCCGCAGGACACGCGGGTTTCGCTTGCGCCGCCGGGCGCGTATAACGCGCGGTGAACAGCGGCGGCGGGAGCAAGCCCCGCCATTCATCAAACAGGCGGAGGGATTTTCATGGCGGTCAAGGTCGCAATCAACGGTTTCGGGCGCATCGGTCGCAACGTGCTGCGCGCGCTGATCGAATCGGGGCGCACCGACGTGGAGGTGGTGGCGCTCAACGATCTCGGCCCGGTCGAGACCAACGCCCATCTGATCCGCTTCGACAGCGTCCACGGCCGCTTTCCCGGCACGGTGACCACCAGCGCCGACACCATCGACGCGGGTCGCGGCCCGATCCGCGTGACCGCGATCCGCGACCCCAAGGAGCTGCCGTGGGGCGATGTGGACGTGGCGCTGGAGTGCACCGGCATCTTCACCGCGCGCGACAAGGCGGCCTTCCATCTTGAGAACGGCTCCAAGCGGGTGCTGGTCTCGGCCCCCGCCAGCGGCGCCGACAAGACTATCGTGTTCGGCGTGAACCACGACGCGCTGACCAAGGACGAGCTGGTGGTCTCCAACGCGTCCTGCACCACCAACTGCCTCGCCCCGGTCGCCTATGTGCTCAACAACGCCATCGGCATCGACAAGGGCTTCATGACCACGATCCACAGCTACACCGGCGACCAGCCGACGCTGGACACGCTGCACAAGGATCTCTACCGCGCCCGCGCCGCCGCGCTGAGCATGATCCCGACCTCCACCGGCGCCGCCAAGGCGGTGGGCCTCGTGCTGCCCGCGCTGAACGGCAAGCTCGACGGCGTGGCGATTCGGGTGCCGACGCCCAACGTCTCGGTGGTGGACTTCACGTTCCTGCCCAGCCGCAAGACCTCGGTGGACGAGATCAACGCCGCGATCCGCGCCGCCGCAGACGGCCCGCTGAAGGGCGTCCTCGGCTACACCGATCAGCCCAACGTCTCGTCGGATTTCAACCACGATCCGCACTCCTCGATCTTCCACCTCGACCAGACCAAGGTGATGGACGGCGACTTCGTCCGCGTCATGAGCTGGTATGACAACGAGTGGGGCTTCTCGAACCGGATGCTGGACACGGCGGTGGCGCTGGCGGCGAAGATCTAGCGTGCCGACCATCAAGGACGGGGGGATGTCTCAGACAGTGGCGGTCCGGAGGTTCCGATGCTTGAAGCGCGCGTCGCACGGCTGGAGACGGACGTCCACGAAATACGGAGCGACATCAACGAGATAAACAGTCGCCTCGGCGGTCTCGAAGAACGTTTCGCGCGCATGGAGGGCGGTTTTGACGCCATGCGCGCGCAGATCGCCGCGCTGCCCACGATCTGGACCTTTGTCGTTGCGCTGGTCGGCTCGGTTCTAACGTCCGGCGCGCTCACCGCCGCTATTGTGGCGCTCTTTTCCGGGATGCTGAAATGACCTTCAAAACCCTCGACGATTTTGATCTCTCTGGAAAGCGCGTCCTCACCCGCGTCGATCTCAACGCGCCGGTGCGCGACGGCGTGGTGACCGACGACACCCGCCTGCGCGCCGTCGCGCCGACGATTCGCGCCATTCTGGCCAAGGGCGGCAAGCCGATCCTGCTGGCGCATTTCGACCGGCCCAAGGGCAAGGTCGTGCCGTCCATGAGCCTTAAGCCGATCGCGGCGGCGCTGGCGGCGGCGCTGGGCGTCGAGGTCGATTTCACCGACGACTGCGTGGGCGACGCGGCGGAGCAGGCGGCGGCGACGCTGGCGCCGGGGCGCGTGCTGCTGTGCGAGAACACCCGCTTTCACCCCGGCGAGGAAGCCAACGACCCGGCCTTCGCGGCGCAGATGGCGCGGCTGGGCGACATCTATTGCAACGACGCCTTCTCCGCCGCCCACCGCGCCCATGCCTCGACCGAAGCGCTGGCGCATCTGATGCCCGCCTGCGCCGGGCGGCTGATGGAGGCGGAGCTCAAGGCGCTGGAGAAGGCGCTGACCGCGCCGCAGCGCCCGGTGGTGGCGGTGGTCGGCGGCGCCAAGGTCTCCACCAAGCTCGACCTGCTGGGCAACCTGATCGGCAAGGTCGATCAGCTGGTGGTCGGCGGCGCCATGGCCAACACCTTCCAGCTCGCCAAGGGCCTCAAGGTCGGCAAGTCGCTGGTCGAGGCGGAGATGGTCGGCACCGCAAACGACATCCTGGCGCGCGCGGCGGGGCAGGGCTGCGAGATCGTGCTGCCGCTCGACGCCCAGATCGCGCGCAAGGTCGAGAAGGGCGTCCCCTCGGAGGTGGTCGCCATCGACGCCGTGCCCGACGACGCGCTGATCCTCGACGCGGGGCCGCTGACCGTGGCCGATCTCGCGCGGCGATTCGAGGGCGCGAAGACCGTGGTGTGGAACGGCCCGCTGGGCGTTTTCGAGATCGCGCCGTTCGATATGGCGACCCGCGCCGCCGCGCTGAAGGTGGCGGAACTCACCCGCGCCGGGCGGCTCTTGAGCGTGGCGGGCGGCGGCGACACGGTGTCGGCGCTCAATCAGGCCGGTGCGGCGGGCGATTTCTCGTTCATCTCGACGGCGGGTGGCGCCTTTCTGGAATGGTTGGAGGGCAAGACCCTGCCCGGCGTCGCGGCGCTGGGCTGAGGCGACGCGACGCGGCTGCGGGTTTGATCCGCATCAAGGAAGTCGCCGCGTCGGCGGCGCAGGATCGCATGGCTCAAAGAACGGGAGCTCCATCATGCGGTTGCCGAAAAATCTCCTCGTGGTCGTCGCCGACGGCGCGCGCCACCTTTGGCTTGAGCCGGACGCGGATGCGGGCCCGCAGGCCCTGCGGGTCATCGAGGTCGAGGAGCGCGCCGTCGCGCGGACTTCGGAGCAGGGCGCGGACCGGCCCGGCCGCTTTCCCGGCCCCGGCGCCCGGCGCGAGACGGTCGATCAGACGGACTGGCGGCGTTTGGATCAGAAGGATTTCGCCCGCGCGCTCGCCGATCAGCTGGCGGCCGCTGGCGACCGTCCGATCGCGCTGATTGCGGAACCGCGCACGCTCGGGATGCTGCGCGCCGCGCTGGCGCCCGCCGTCGCTGACCGCGTGCGCGTCGAGATCGCCGCAGACCTTGTGCATCACACCGTGCCGGATATCGAAAAGGCGCTCGTGGAGGCGTGACACAGCGGCGCTGCTGCGACTGTCCGCCGCCGATGTTCGCGGTCGCCCACCCGCAGCTTGACTGCGCATGCCCTCGCCGCTAGCCGATTGTTGCACCGCCGCATGATCCAGACCGAAGGGACGCCCGATGAAAGCCACCCGTACCGTCCAGAAGATCCTCGCCGCCTACGAGGGGGAGAACCCCGGCGTGAAGGCCAAGCTGCACAGCATCCTGATGGCGGGAAAGCTGGGCGGCACCGGCAAGATGATCATCCTGCCGGTCGATCAGGGTTTCGAGCATGGCCCCGCGCGCAGCTTCGCGGCCAACCCCGAGGCCTATGACCCGCATTATCACTATCAGCTGGCCATCGACGCAGGGCTGAACGCCTATGCGGCGCCGCTTGGGATGCTGGAGGCGGGGGCGGACACGTTCGCCGGCGCGATCCCGACCATCCTCAAGGTCAACTCCGCCAACTCCCTGCTGCCCGACGAGATGCCGAAACATCAGGCGGTCACGGCTTCGGTCGACGACGCGCTGCGGCTGGGCTGCGCCGCGATCGGCTTCACCATCTATCCCGGCTCGTCCGCGTCGCTGGAGATGTTCGAGGAGATCGCCGCCATGCGCGCCGAGGCGGCGGCGCGGGGGATCGCGACGGTGATCTGGTCCTATCCGCGCGGCGAAACCCTGAGCAAGGACGGCGAGACCGCGATGGACGTGACCGCCTACGCCGCGCAGATCGCGGCGCTGCTGGGCGCGCATATCATCAAGATCAAGCTCAGCACCGACCATCTGGAGCAGAAAGAGGCGAAGAAGGTCTTCGAGGACAACAGCATCGCCATCGCCACCCAGGCGGAGCGCGTGGCGGAATGCGTGCGCTCCGCCTTCAACGGGCGACGGATCGTGGTGTTCTCGGGCGGCGCCGCCAAGGGCGAGAACGCGGTGTTCGACGACGCCCGCGCCATCCGCGACGGCGGCGGCAACGGCTCGATCATCGGCCGCAACAGTTTCCAGCGCAAGCGCGAGGATGCGTTGGCGATGCTGGCGAAGCTGGTGGACATCTACAAGGGCCGCGACTGAGCGCCGCCTGAAGCGTCAGCCGCCGGCGCGCGGGATTGCGGCGGCGGCCGTGTCGCCCCAGTTAAACTGTTGCTGCAAGGTTTCACAGGGAGCGACCGAGCCATGAAAACCCCACCCCGCCTCGCCATGGCGCTGGTCGCCGTGCTCGCCGTCGCAGGCTGCGCCCGCGATATCGGTGGCGCGTCGGTTGACAGCAGCCGCATCGGCGCCGCCGTGCCGACCGAGCGCGGCGTTGTCGAGAGCGCCCGGTTCGTGCAGGTGACCGAGGGCGAGCGCGCCCAGGACAACCTGCTCGGCGGCGCCATCGGCGGCGTGGCGGGCGGCGTGGCCGGCTCGACCGTGGGCGCCGGTTCGGGCCGGACGCTGGCGACGCTGGGCGGCGCGCTGGCCGGCGCGGCGATCGGCTCGGCGGCGCAGCGGGAGTCGAGCCGCCAGACCGCCGTCGAATACGTCGTCCGGCTGTCGGGCAACCGCAGCGTGACCATCGTGCAGAGCGATCCTACGCCGATCCCGGTCGGCTCGGCGGTGTTCGTGCAGCTTGGCGGCGGCGGTCAGCGGGCGCGCATCTCGCCGGTGCAATAAGGATCTAGCGCAGCGCCGAAAGCACGTCGGCGCTGCTCACGCCCAGCGCCTCCAGCCCTTCGGAGAGATAGTCGGCCAGCATCGGCTCGCCCAGCAGGTATTTCGAGGTCTTGCCGGTGCGCGCCGCGCGCGCCTGATCGACGAGACCTGCGAAATCGCCCGCGTCGGCGTCGCCGCGCCCCAGCCACATCAGCGCCACCAGCTCCGCCGCCTCGGTGTCGGTCAGGTCGTCGATCCAGCTCGCCAGTTCGGCCTCGGTGGGATCGTCGCTGCGGTCCTGCAGCACGCCGGAGGGGTCCTCCTGCGCGTCGCCGTCGGAGGTGTCCTCGGCCTTGCCGTCGTATTCGCGCGCCTTGATGATGATCCAGCCGACGGTGTCGAGCGGTATGGTGAGCATCCTGTCCTCTTTCGCTTGCGTCGGCTGTGTTGCGACGCCCATCTTGCGTGGCGGGCGCGCAGGCGCTTTGATCCGGCGCAATCGGGAGAGTGGCATGACAGACGCGGACGCGACAATGGCGAACATCGGCGCGCTCGACCCGCGCGGCCTGATGCGCGAGGCCTACGCCATCGACGGCATCGTCGGGCCGCAGTGCCGCTCGATCTATCTCGACTGGGCGCTGGGCCTTGACCCGACGCACGACGCGACGGCGGCGACGGCGGCGCTGCTGGCGCATTACGGCCCCGCGTGGCCCGACCACCCGATGACGGCGGTGCTGCGCGAGGGCGTCGAGACGGTCGCCCGCAGGCGGCCGAGCCGCAGGCGGCGCCAAGGATGACGCGGGGTGACTGAGGGTGGTGCACTTGGTGAGGCGATCATGAGCGGGGTGCGCACAAAAGGGTTTGATTTTATTATTCAGAAATTATTAATATATAGGATGTCATATTTCACTGCGCAAATGGAAAGTGTTAAAAAAACGATAAATTTTGTTTAGATGAAAAAATTTTTATTAATTTATTTAATAAATTATGAGAAAATTTGGCATTTATAAACAATGTTGCTGCTTGTGCGCAAAATGCGGGGGAGACAATCACTATGAACGAAAACGGGCGTATTCTCTGGATTGATGCGACAAGAATCTTGGCAATCTTTGGTGTGGTTCTTCTGCACACTGCTGCCCCATATTTGGACAAATTTGAAGGAAACGCGACGGCCGATTGGAACACAGCCAATATCATTGATGCTATTTCGCGGCCGTGTGTTCCTCTATTTTTTATGGTCTCCGGCGCACTTTTAATTGAGAGGTCTATTGGTATTTCGCAGCTAAAACCCCGGTTGAAAAGACTGATCGTACCGCTGTTGGCTTGGAGCATCATCTATTTGATAATGCGCGCAATCACTGAGCCAAATTTTAATCTGGTCATACTGTTGGTTCAAGCACCGCTTATGCCGGTTATGTATCACCTGTGGTTCCTATATGCACTGATCGGGATCTATCTTTGTTTGCCGCTCGTAGCTCCAGCGATACAGGCCGCCAGCCCTATGCAACTACGCTACGGGCTTGGACTGTGGGTATTGGCCAGTGCAATGTTACCCACATTTGAATGGATTTCCGGTGCAAAAAGTTCAATTGAACTGAGCACGATGGCGGGGTTTATGGGATATATGGTAATGGGTCATGTATTGGCAAAAGCTCCACGACCTAGCCGCAAACAGGCCTTTGCTGCTATGGCCTCGATAGGCATAGGTTACGGAATCACCGTTTTTGGCACTATAATCATGACGGTTCATCAAGGGAAATTTTTTGGTAAGTTTTATGATTATTTGAGTCCTAATGTGATGCTGTTCTCTGCTGGTGTCTTCGTGATCATGCGGGTGGTATTTGAGGGGCGGCAAAGCCGTTTGGCCAAAGGCCTGTCTGACCTCAGCTTTGGTATTTATTTATGCCATTTAGCTGTCCGTGCAGTACTCAATGTAATGCTCGATGTTCGTGGCTGGGGCGTCTCGGGGATCGTACCGTATGCGGTGCTGACTTTTGCGATTTCTGCGATAGGAGTTTTTGTGGTGCGACGCCTTGGTTTGGCAAAAATCTTCGCTCCCTAAAGCAGTCTTTAGTCCTACCAAAAAGAAAGTCAGCTTGTCCCGAACTGCTGATAAACGGGTCACAGTCGCGCACGACCGGAACCACCCACGCGCCCCGGCCGCGCTGCGGGCCGCACGTGCCGGGAGGCTTGCCGGGCGCGCGGGCCTTGACGGCCCGGCCTTGCGCAGCGCCGCCGCAACCGCGCCCGGCCCGGCCCGGGCGCTAAAGCGCGGCGCCGCTCTCCGCATCGAACGCGTGCATCTTGTCCATGTCGAACGCCACCGCCACCGTCGCGCCCGGCTCGGGGCGGGCGTGGGCCTCCAGCTGCACCGTGACCGGGGCGCCCGCGATCTCGCCCAGCGCCAGCGTGTGCGGCCCCAGCGGCTCGACTGTGCGCACCGTCAGCGTGGCGAAAGGGGCGCCGGGGAGCGCTTCGGCGGTGTTCTCGGGGCGGATGCCCAGCGTGATCGAACCGTCGCGCAAATCGGCGCGCGGCAGGGGAAAGGTCGCGCCGCCGGCCAGCCGCAGCGCGCCGCCCACAACCTCGGCGGGCAGGAAGTTCATGCTGGGCGCGCCGATGAAGCCCGCGACGAAGCGGTTGGCGGGCCGCTCATACAGCGTGATCGGGTCCGCCGCCTGCTCGATGCGCCCGCCGTTCATGATCACCACCCGGTCGGCCAGCGTCATCGCCTCGACCTGATCGTGGGTGACATAGACGATGGTGCGCTTGAGGCGGCGGTGCAGCGCCTTGATCTCGGCGCGCATCTCGATGCGCAGTTTGGCGTCGAGGTTGCTGAGCGGTTCGTCGAACAGGAACACGTCGGGGTCGCGCACGATGGCCCGGCCGATGGCAACCCGCTGGCGCTGCCCGCCCGACAGCGCGCGCGGCTTGCGGTCGAGCAGCGGCTCCAGACCGAGGATCTGGGCGGCGTTCAGCACCGCCGCCTCGCGCTCGGCCTTCGGCACGCGGCGCACCTTCATGCCGTAGCCGATGTTCTCCGCCACCGTCATGTGCGGATAAAGCGCGTAGGACTGGAACACCATCGCGCAGTTGCGCAGGCCGGGCCGCGCCTGCGTCACGTCGCGCTCGCCGATGCGGATGGTCCCCGCCGTAACGCTCTCAAGCCCCGCGATCATCCGCAGCGTGGTGGTCTTGCCGCAGCCCGAGGGGCCGACCAGCACCACGAACTCGCGGTCGGCGATGGCGAGGTTGAGGTTCTCGATGACCGGGGTGGCGCCATAGCTCTTGGCGATCCTGTCCAGCGTCACGGTGGCCATGGGCGTCTTTCCGATGCGAAGCGGCGCCCGGCCCGCGATGGGGCCGGGCGCGGGGGCGTCAGTTGGGCAGGCCCATCGCGGCGCGGTAGGCGGCCTTCTGCGCGTCGCGGCCGAACTCGTCGGTCAGCTTGTTCCACTCCGCCGCGACCGTATCGAGCGCCTGTTGCGGCGTGACGTCGCCCGACAGCGCCTTGGACAGCTCGATCTCCAGAACTTCCGTGTAGGAGAAATAGCCCGGCAGCCGCATGTCGAGCACCACGTTCTTGGCCTCGATGCTGTCGCGCTGCGAGGCGAGATAGCCCTTCGCCTCCGGCTCGGAGAAGATCGCCGACCAGAGCTGCGCGTTCTCGAAGTGCGAGGCGCGGTAGGGGTTCACGCCCGAGCCGCCGGTGATCGCCGCCTTGCCCGAGACCTCGGGGCTGGAGAGGAAGGTCACGAAGTCCCACGCCGCCTGCTGGTTCAGCGAGGACTGCGGCACCGCCGCCTGCCAGCCGCCGAACGCCATGAACGGCGAGAACACGGGTTCGTCGAACGTGTCCCATGCGCCGGTCTTGTAGTTCCACACCTCGGTCGAGCCGGGCAGGATG
>CAZOZE010000175.1:0-14086 GCA_964584215.1 uncultured Rhodobacterales bacterium | reverse complement strand
CCGCCGATCACGAAGCGCCCGGTGGGGTTGACGTGCCAGACGGTGCGCGCGTCCACCCAGCCCTCGGGCAGCGCCTTGACGATATGCGGCTCCACCACCGCCTTCACGTCGTCGGAGGTCATCTCGGGGTCGAGGTGCTGGGTCGAGAGCACGATCGTGTGGGCGCGCACCGGCTTGCCGTCGCGGTATTGCACGGTGACCTGGCTTTTCGCGTCCGGCCCCAGCGTCGGCTCGGCGCCGCTGTGGCGCGCGTCCGCCAGCGCCTTGAGAATCTTGTGACTGTAGAGGATCGGCGCGGGCATCAGCTCGGGCGTCTCGTCGGTGGCGTAGCCGAACATGATGCCCTGATCGCCGGCGCCCTCGTCCTTGTTGTCGGCGGCGTCAACGCCTTGCGCGATGTCGGGCGACTGCTCGTGCACCAGCATCTCGATGCGCGCGGTGCGGAAGTGAAAGCCCTTCTGCTGATAGCCGATACGGCGGATCGTCTCGCGCGCGGCGTGGCAGATCTCCTCCGGCTCCGGCGCGTTCTCCTCGGAGATCTTCACCTCGCCCATCAGCACCACGGTGTTGGTGGTGGCGGCGGTCTCGACGCCGACCCGCGCCTCTGGCTCGCGCGCCAGGATCAGGTCCACCACGGCGTCGGAGATCTGGTCGCAGACCTTGTCGGGATGCCCCTCCGAAACGGACTCGGATGTGAACAGATAATCGTTGCGCGCCACGGGCTTCCCCCCAAGGATGCGCGGCCGGATCGCCGCCCGATGAACCGGCATTGCTCTACGGTCCGAGCGCGCGGCGGTCAACCGGCCTGACGCACACAGGGTTCTCGTGGCCGAAAAGTCACTTTGGCGGGGCGGCGCCGCTCACCAGCGCCTGCACCAGATCGACGATCCTGCGCCGCGTCGCCGCGTCGGCCACCTGTGCGAAGGCGGTGGCGAGCTGCACCGCCTCGGGCGTGGCGAGCAGCGACGCCACATCCGGGGCGGTCGCAGCGTCCGCCGCCGAACCGGGCGCGCCTTCGAAGAAATAACCGACCGGCGCCGACAGCGCGCGCGACAACTGCAACAGGCGGCTGGCGCCGATGCGGTTCTGGCCTTTTTCGTATTTTTGGATCTGCTGGAAAGTCACGCCGACCTGCGCGGCGAGTTTTTCCTGGCTCACGCCCAGCATCATCCGCCGCAGCCGCAGCCGGGCGCCAACATGGGCGTCGATGGGATCGGGGGATCGGGACACGGTTCTCACTCCACTAACACACAGCGAGACTGCAACCTCAGATCGCGACAAAACACTGAAAAATCGAGCATTAACGCTTTATACACGTCGTGCGCGCGCTCAGCGGCGCCCGATGGCGACCGGTGCGAGAACCATCAGCGCCAGGCTCGCCAGCAAGGCGAGCGCGCCCACGTCGCCGATGCGGGCGAACGGGGTGCGCGGCGCGGGCGCGGGCAAAGGCGAATCAATCGCCCCGCGCGCGCCGAGCGCGAGCGACGCCCGAACCCGGCCATAGGCGTCGATCATCGCCGAGACGCCGGTGTTGGCGGCGCGCGCCACCGGCAGGCCCTGTTCGATGGCGCGCACCCGCGCCTGCGCCAGATGCTGGCGCGGCCCGCCGCTGTCGCCGAACCAGGCGTCGTTGGTGACCTGCAGCATCCAGTCGGCGCCGCGCGCCGCCGCCGCGACCTCTCCGGGGAACACGATCTCGTAGCAGATCAGCGGCGCCAGCGGCGGCAGACCCGGCAGCGCGAACGGCCCCGCCGTCTCGCCGGGCGCAAAGCCGCTCAGGCCGTCGCCCAGAGTGCCGATCCCCAGCGCGCCCAGCAGCCAGACGTAAGGCACATACTCGCCGAACGGCGCCAGGTGGCGCTTGTCGTAGGCGCCGAGCGGCGCGCCGTCGGCCCCATAGAACAGCAGGCTGTTGTGCAGCCGCCCGCCGCTGCGGCGCACCGCGCCCACCGCCAGCGCGGCGCCCGGCGGCAGCGCGGCGGCGGCCATCGCCTGCGCCTGCGCGCTTTCGTCAAACAGGAAGGTGACGGCGACCTCGGGCCAGACCACCAGCGCAGGCGGGGCTTGGCCCGACGCGGTTCCAGGCGCGGCGCTCAGCGCCAGCAGCCCCTCGAAGATCGGGCGCGCGTTGTCGTCGGCCCATTTGTCGCGCTGGCCGACGTTGGGCTGCACCAGCCGGATCAGCGGGCCGTCCGCGTCCGCCGGCGCCGAGGCCAGCCGCGCGGCGCCCCAGCCCCAACCCAGCGCCACCGCAAGCGTTGCGGCCAGCGGCGCGCGCCAGCCGCCTGCGCCCGCCAGCGCCGCCGCCAGCACCGTCAGCCCCGACAGCGCGCAGGCCCCGGTCAGCGCCGCGAGCTGCATCACCGGCGTCTCGACCCAGGCGTGCGCCTGCGCCGCCCAGGGAAAGCCGGTCAGCACCGAGCCGCGCGCGACCTCCGCCGCCGTCATCGCCAGCGCCAGAACCACGGCGCGCCGCCAGCCCTGCGGCCAGACGCGGCGCGCCGCCCAGAACGCGCCCGCCCAGAACGCCGCCAGCAGCGCGCAGAGCGCGAACACCGCCAGCGGCATGACCGGCGCATACCACCAGACCTTCGACGCCTCGACGAGGAACGCCGCGCCGATCCAGTAGAGCCCGGTCACGAAAAAGCCGAGACCCGCCAGCCAGCCGACAAGCGCCGCGCGGCGCGGCGTCTCCGCCCCGTCGATCAGCCACAGCAGAAGCGGCCAGCCGACAAACAGCGCGGGCCACAGCCCCAGCGGCGGCTGCGCCAGCGTCAGGATCGCCCCGGCCAGCGCAGCGACGCCGGCCCGCCGCCAGCCGCGCAGCGCGGCGACAGGAGCGCAGACCCCGCGCACCTCAGGCGGCGGCGTCGGACGGGGCGGCGGGCGGGGCGGCGGGCGGCGCGCCGCGCCCGGCCAGCGTCACCCGCAAGCGCTTGATGCGGCGCGGGTCGGCGTCGATCACCTCGAACTCGTGGCCGTCGTCGGTGGTGATCACCTCGCCGCGCTCGGGCACGCGGTTCGACAGCATGAACACCAGGCCGCCCAGCGTATCCACATCCTCGTCCAGATCGGGCGGCAGCAGGTCAACCCCCGCCGCAGCCTCGAACTCGGCCACGTCGGCGCGGGCGCTGGCGAGATAGACGCCGGGGCTTTCCTCGCGCCAGGGCGCGGGGTCGGCGTCGTCGTGCTCGTCGTCGATCTCGCCGACGATCTGCTCGACCAGATCCTCGATGGTCACGAGACCGTCCACCCCGCCGTATTCGTCGATGATCAGCGCCATGTGCTTGCGGCTGGCCTGCATCCGCTCCAGCAATTTCGCCGTCGCCATCGACGGCGGCACATAGAGCAGCTGGCGCAGGTGGCGGTGGATGTCAAACTGCGCGCGGCTTTCCGCGCCGTTGAAGCCGTAGGCGAAGGCGAGATCCTTGAGGTGCGCGAAGCCGATCGGGTCGTCGAGCGTCTCGCGGAAGATCGGCACCCGGCTGAGCGAGGCGTCGCGAAAGACCGCGATGAGTTCATCCAGAGTGGCGGTCTCGGGCGCGGCGACGATGTCGGCGCGCGGGATCATCACGTCCTCGACGCGCTGATCGCGCATCTTGAGCACGTTGGCGAGCAGCGTGCGCTCACCCGCCGCCGCCTGACGAATCTCCGCGCTTTGCGCCGCGGCGGTCTGATCCCGCTGCGCGCGCGGCATCACCCGGCGCGCGATCCGCCGCAACAGCGAACTTGCGGGTTGTTCGGCCTCGTCGCCGCGCGGCGCAGCCCCGCCCGACCCGGTTGCGGCGCCCGTCGCGCCGCCTGTGGCAGTTCCGTCCATCTTCTCCTGCGCCGCCCGAAACCGGCCCGGCGTCTCATCCATAGGGATCGGCGATCCCCAGCTTGCCGAGCGCGCGCCGCTCCAGCGTCTCCATCAGGTCGGCGTCCGCATCGCAGCCGTGATCATACCCCGCCAGATGCAGCGCGCCGTGCGCGATCAGGTGGGCGAGGTGCGCCCCGAGCGCAAGATTTTGCGCCTGCGCCTCGTTTGCAACAGTTTCAGCCGCCAGCGCGATGTCGCCGAGGCTCACGCGCGCGCCCGCCTGCGCGGGCGGCGGCGGCGGCGCGGCGCCCGGCGCGGGCGGCGCCAGCGCGAAAGCGGGCCAGGACAGCACGTTGGTCGGCTGCGCCCGCCCGCGAAACTGACCGTTCAGCCGCGCGATGGCGGCGTCGTCGGTGAACAGCACGCTGATCTCGAACGCCGCCGGGTCGAGCCCCGCCTCGCGCAGCGCCGCCGCCGCCGCCCGCTCCGCCAGCGCGCCAAGATCGCCTGCGCCCGACCAGTCGCCGCGCGCGACCAGCGCATCGACCAGTCCGCCCGCCGCGCCGGTCATGGCGTGGCGGGCGTCGCCCGGTCATAGGCCTCGACGATGCGCGCCACCAGCGGATGGCGCACCACGTCCGCCGCGCCGAACCGGCAGAAGGCGATGCCCGCCACCCCCTCCAGCACCCGCGCCGCCTCGTCCAGCCCCGAGCGGGTGCCGCGCGGCAGGTCGATCTGGCTGGGGTCGCCGGTGATCGCCATGCGCGACCCCTCGCCCAGCCGGGTGAGGAACATCTTCATCTGCATCTCGGTGGTGTTCTGCGCCTCGTCGAGCACGACAAAGGCGTTGGCCAGCGTGCGGCCGCGCATGAACGCCAGCGGCGCCACCTCGACGTTGCCGAGCTCCATCTCCTTCTGAAGCTGCTTGCCCGGCAGCATGTCGTGGATCGCGTCGTAGAGCGGGCGCAGATAGGGGTCGATCTTCTCCTTCATGTCGCCGGGCAGGAAGCCGAGCCGTTCGCCCGCCTCCACCGCCGGACGGCTGAGGATGATCTTGTCCACGCGGCCCTCGATGAACATCGACACCGCCGCCGCCACCGCCAGATAGGTCTTGCCGGTGCCCGCCGGCCCGAGGCCGAACACCAGTTCATTCTTGAACAGCGCCCGCGCATACGCCTTCTGCGCCTCGGTCCGCGGCTCCACGGTCTTTTTCCGGGTGCGAATCTCGACCCGCCCGCCCTCGAACAGCTCAAGCTGGTCGGTGGCGCGGCGGACGGGCGCTTCGGACGGCATCCGGATCGCGGCGTCCACGTCGCCCGGCTCGACGCTGCGCCCCGCCTCCAGCCGCTGATACAGCGCGTCGAGCGCGCCTTGCGCCCGCGCCCGCGCGTCCGGTTCGCCGTGCAGCGCCAGCACGTTGCCGCGCCGCTGGATCGCCACGCCGAACCCCTGCTCGATCACGGCGAGGTTGCGGTCGAAGGCGCCGCACAGGTCGATCAGCTTGCGATTGTCGGCGTATTCCAGGCGCGTCTCGGGCGGCTCAGCCGCAGGGGATGCAGCTTCAGGACTGATGGTCGCCACAGGGCCTCCGCCGTTTCGCATCTATGCTGCAATCATGGTGAACGACGCGACGCCGACAAGGCAAGACAAAAGAAGGTTGCATTCGCGTCATGGCGCCGCCGCCGCCAGCGACAGCGGCCCGGCCGAGACGATGCGCGCCGTCACGATCTCGCCGATGCGCGCCGCGTCGGCGTCCATGTGCACCGATTGCAGATAGGGCGAACGCCCGATCAGCTGCCCCGCGCGCCGCCCCGGCTTCTCCAGCAGCACCGCCAGATCGCGCCCCACGCAGGCCGCGTTGAAGGCGCTCTGGCTGGCGGCGAGCACCGCCTGCAGCCGCCCCAGACGCGCCGCCTTCACCGGCTCGGGAACCTGCGCGGCCTCCGCCGCCGGGGTGCCGGGGCGCGGCGAATACTTGAAGCTGAACGCCTGCGCATAAGCGGCCTCGGCGGCGAGGTCGAGCGTCGCCCGAAAATCCGCCTCGGTCTCGCCGGGAAAGCCGACGATGAAATCGCCCGACAGCGCGATGTCGGGCCGCGCGGCGCGCACCCGCTCCAGCAGGCGCAGATAGCCGGCGGCGTCGTGGCGGCGGTTCATCGCCTTCAGCACCCGGTCCGACCCAGACTGCACCGGCAGGTGCAGAAACGGCGCCAGCGCGGGAACATCGGCATGGGCGGCGATCAGGTCGTCGGTCATGTCGTTGGGGTGCGACGTGGTGTAGCGGATGCGCGCCAACCCCTCGATGCGCGCCAGCGCCGCGATCAGCCGCGCCAGCGACCATGCGCCGCCCCCCTCGGAGACCGGCCCTTCGCCATGATAGGCGTTGACGTTCTGGCCCAGCAGCGTGATCTCGACCACGCCGCGCGACACCAGATCGCGCGCCTCGGCCAGCAGCTTCGCCACCGGGCGCGACACCTCGGCGCCGCGCGTGTAGGGCACCACGCAGAACGCGCAGAACTTGTCGCAGCCCTCCTGCACGGTCAGGAACGCCGCCGGCGCCCGGCGCGCCTTCGGGCCGCGCGCGATGTGATCGAACTTGTCCTCCGCGGGAAACTCGGTCTCGACCTGCGCGCGCCCGCCCGCCTGCGCCCGCGCCACCATCGCGGGCAGTCGGTGATAGGCCTGCGGACCGACCACCAGATCGACCAGCGGCGCGCGCCGCGCGATCTCCGCGCCCTCCGCCTGCGCCACGCAGCCCGCGACGCCGACCATCAACCGCCCGCCCGCCGCCGCGCGCGCCTGCGACAATACGCGCAGGCGGCCCAGCTCGGAATAGACCTTCTCCGCCGCCTTTTCGCGAATGTGGCAAGTGTTGAGCAGCACCAGATCCGCATCTTCGGCGCGGTCGGTCGGCGCATAGCCCGCAGGCGCCAGCGCGTCGGCCATGCGCTCGCTGTCATAGACGTTCATCTGGCAGCCGTAGGTCTTGATGAACACGCGCCTGGCTTGGGTCATCACAGGGGCCTTGTGCGGGACAAACAGAGACGGCGCGCCGCAGTGCGGCGCGCCGTGAATAGGACAGGCGGCGCGCGCCTGCAACGCTGGCGGGTCGCCTCTGGCGCTCGGGGGTCGCCTCTGGCGCTGGCGGGTCGTCTCCGGCGCCGAAGAGTCGCCTCAGGCGCTGGCGCGGTTCCGGCCCAGCCCGTTCTCCTTCGCCAGCCGCTGGCGCTTGAGCGAATAGGTCGGCGCCACCATCGGATAATCCGCCGACAGACCCCACTTCTCGCGATACTGCTCCGGCGTCATGTTATAGGAGGTCATCAGGTGACGCTTCAGCATCTTCATCTTCTTGCCGTCCTCAAGGCAGATGATGTAGTCGTCATGGACCGACTTCTTGATCGGCACGGCGGGACGCAGCTCTTCCTTCGGCTCAGGGGCCGGGGACGTCAGCCCCTGCAATGCGCCGAACACCTGCTCGATGAGTTGCGGCAGATCCGCCATACCCACCGAATTGTTCGACACATGCGCCGCCACGATCTCCGAGGTGAGGTTCAACAGCTCCGAGGTGTTCAACTGCTCGTCAGTCATCTTGTCTCCTTCCGGGGGCCGACGGTCCGCAGTCTGACACGGATCAAGACGGCGCGCCCGCTTTTTACTGCTGCCTGAAACCACGGTTTTTCCAAGTCCGACAACGTGTCTTACCAATTACAGAAACGGAAAAAAATGTCAAATCAGAACCGGCGTTTTTTTTGGCCTGCTTGGGAAAGCCTGAAAAGATAACAGGAAAGGTGGCGGCAATACCTGTCTCGACAAGCCGCCCGCAAGCATGGACCACGGGCCGTTCAGGGCGTTTCGCAGTTTCAAAGATACTTTCTCAGGATCAGCGAATCCCGCCCGGCGCCGAGGTAATCGCGCCGCAATCCCGCCTCGTCATAGCCCGCGCGCGCATAGAGCGCCCGCGCGGCGGCGGCGTCCGCCTCAACCTCCAGCAGCATCGCGCGCGCGCCGCCATCGCGCGCCCGCGCCTCCGCCCGCGCCAGCAGCGCGGCGCCCAGGCCGCGCCCCTGATGCGCGGGATCGACGGCGATGGTCAGCAGTTCGGCCTCGTCGGCGGCGACGCGCGCCAGAGCGAACCCCTGCGGCGGCGCGCCGCTCACCAGCAGCGCCGCACCCGGCGCAGCCTCAAGCGCGGCGATCTCCGCCGCCGTCCAGCCGCGCGCGCGCCCGGCGAAGGCCGCCGCGTGCACCTGCGCCAGCGCCGCGAACGGCGGCGCGCTCACGCCAGCATCACCGGGACCGCGACCCTGGACGGCGCCGCGTCGGGCGGGCGCAGATAGAGCGGCGCCGGGCGCGGCGCGGCGCCCGCCGCCAGCATCCGCAACGCCGCGCGCGCCAGCGGCGCCAGCCCCTCGGCCTCGACCGCCTCCGGCCCCAGCAGCGCCTCGCCCGGCGCGGCGCGCACGGCGTCCGGCGCCAGCGTCGCCACCGGACCCAGCGCGGCGCCGTCGCGGAACCGCTGCGCATGGACCATGCCCTGCGGCGCGGGCAGCGTCACCAGCACCGCGCCCGCGCGCCCGGCGGCCAGCGCCGTGAACCAGTCCACCCCCACGGCGGGGCGGCCGAGCGCCAGCGCCAGCCCGCGCGCCGCCGCCACGCCGACGCGCGCGCCGGTGAAGCCGCCCGGCCCGGCGCACACCGCGACGGCGTCAAGCGCGGCTGCGGCGACGCGCGCCTCCGCCAGCGTCGCCTCGATCATGGGAAACAGCCGCTCGGCATGGCCGCGCCGCATCGGCTCACGCCGCGCCGCCAGCGCCACGTCGCCTTGAAACACCGCGACCGCGCACTGCGCGGCCGCCGTGTCGATCGCAAGCACGAGAGTCACAGCGGCTGAGGCCCGGCGGTCAGACGCCGACCGGGCGCACCTCGGTCACTTCGGGGATGTAATGGCGCAGCAGGTTCTCGATGCCCATTTTCAGCGTCATGGTCGAGGACGGGCAGCCCGCGCAGGCGCCCTTCATGTGCAGGAACACCACGCCGCGCTCGAAGCCGTGGAAGGTGATGTCGCCGCCGTCCTGCGCCACGGCGGGGCGCACGCGGGTGTCGAGCAGCTCCTTGATCTGGTTCACGATCTCGGCGTCCGGTCCGTCATGCTCGGCATGGGCCGCCTGCGCCGCGCCCTCCATCACCGGCTGACCGGAGGCGAAATGCTCCATGAGCGCGCCGAGGATCGCCGGCTTGAGATGCGCCCACTCGGCCTCGCCGCGCGTGACGGTCACGAAATCGGTCCCGAAGAACACGCCCTCCACGCCGTCGATGGCGAACAGCCGCTGCGCCAGCGGCGAGGCCGACGCCGCCGTGCGGTCGGGAAAATCCGCCGCGCCCTCGTCGAGCACCGTGCGCCCGGGCAGAAACTTGAGCGTCGCGGGATTGGGGGTCGATTCGGTCTGGATGAACATGAGCGTTTTCCTCCGGGATGAGCTTGACATGCGCCCGCGCGGCGATGAAATCAAGCGTCAGCAGACCTTGTCGATCTCCGCCAGCGTCATGGCGCCGGGCACAACCGTCACCGGAATAGGCATTTTTCCGCCGCGCTTGCCGACCAGCGACGCGACGAGCGGCCCCGGCCCCTCGCCCTGTTCGTCGGCGCCCAGCACCAGCACGCCGATCTCGGGGTCGTCCCCGATATGCGCCAGCACCTCCTCCGCCGCCGCGCCCTCACGGATCGCGAACTCCGGCATCACGCCCGCCAGCGCGCGCACCTCATCGGCCAGCGCGCCCAGCCGCGCCTCGGCCTCCTCACGCTTCTCGTGGCGCATCACCTCCGCCACGCCGACCCAGTGCTGGAACTCCTCCGGCGCGATCACATAGAGCATGGTGACGCCGCCGCCGGTTTTCGCCGCGCGCCGCGCCGCGAAGCGCAGGGCGTTCATGCACTCCGGCGTGCTGTCCACCACCACCAGAAATTTCCGCACCGCCGCCCCCCTGTCGCCCCGATGGCGGAGCCTGACGATGCCGCATCGGCGGCGCCCGCGCAACTTTGCCGGGAGTTCAGCCGCGCCGCACCGGCCAGTGGGCGGCGAGCCGCTCGAGCTGCGCGACGCCCGCGGCGGTGAGGGCGCCGTCCTCCCACGGGCGGAACCGGCTCTGGAACGCCGCCGCCAGCGCAAGGGTCCGCGCGTCCCACGCGCCGCTGTCGCAGGCGGGATAGCCGAAGCGGCGCGCCGCCTGCTGAAACGCCGCCGCAGGCGCGGGCGCGCCGCCCCGCCCGTCGCCGCGCCCGCCGTCGCTTCCGCCGTCGCTTCCGCCGTCCAGCCACACCGCCAGCCCGCCGCGCGCCAGCGCGCGCCAGTCGAAGCGGCGACCGGGGTCGCGCTTGCGCAGCGGCGCCATGCACGCGTGGCCGATCACCCGCTCGGGCGGGATCGCCCAGCGCGCGCAGACGTCGCGCAACAGCCGCTCCAGCGCCGCGATCTGCGGCGCTGGAAAGGGCGCGTCGCCGGGGTTGGACAGCTCGACGCCGATGGAGCGGGAGTTGACGTCGGACACCTCGCCCCACGCCCCGGCCCCGGCGTGCCAGGCGCGGCGCGACTCGTCCACCAGTCGCCAGACGCGGCCATCCTCGGCGATCAGGTAATGCGCGCTCACTTGCGACGCCGGGTCGCAGAGGCGCGCCAGCGCCGCTTCGGCGGGCTGCATCGCGGTGTAGTGCAGCACCACAAGGTCGGGCCGCGCCCCGCGCCGGTCGCCGTGGTTGGGCGAGGAATGGCCGGTCGCGCCGCCGGCGGGCGGGATCATCGCGTGCGCGGCGCGCGCGGCTGTCCCGGCCCGCCGGGCTTTGCAGGCGCGGGGCGGCGCGGCGCGGGCGGGCGCTGGCCCGGGCGGGCGCGCGACGACGAAGGCGGCGGCGGCGGCGCGCCGTCCTTCGTCGCCCAGCCCTCGCGCGACAGGCCGAGCTGGTCGGCGAGCGTGCGGCCGCGCACCTCCTCCACCGCGCCTTCGGTCAGATCGCCCAGCTGGAACGGGCCGTAAGAGATGCGGATCAGCCGGTTCACCTCCAGCCCGATCGCCTCCATGGCGCGGCGCACCTCGCGGTTCTTGCCCTCGCGCAGGCCCACGGTCAGCCAGGCGTTGGCGCCCTGCGCCTTGTCGAGCGTCACGGTCATCGGCTTGAACCGCTCGCCCTCCACCGTAAGCCCCTTGCGCAATCGCTCAAGCCCGGCCTCGGTGGGCGCGCCGTGGACGCGGACGCGGTATTTGCGGGTCCAGCCGGTGGAGGGCAGCTCCAGCCTGCGCTTGATCTCGCCGTCGTTGGTCAGCAGCAGCAGCCCTTCGGAGGTGATGTCGAGCCGCCCCACGCTCACCACGCGGGGCAGATCGGGCGGCAGCCGGTCGAACACGGTCGGGCGGCCCTTCTCATCGGATGCGGTGGTGACGAGGCCGACGGGCTTGTAATAGCGCCACAGCCGCGGATGCTCGGGGGCCGCCAGCGGCTTGCCGTCCACCTCGATGCGGTCGGCGGCGGTCACGGTGACGGCGGGCGTCTCCAGCCGCTTGCCGTTGAGGCGCACCCGCCCCTCGGCGATCATGCGCTCCGCCTCGCGGCGGGAGGCGACGCCCGCGCGGGCGAGACGTTTGGCGATGCGCTCGGGCGCGTCCGTGTCTTCGGTCATGGCCCCTTGGTATCCCAGCGGCGCGGTTGCGGGAAGCGCCTACGCACCGCCGCAGCCCGCGCCTGCGCGCGGAGCGGGGCAAACCTTGCGCGCGGAGCGCGACCGGGGATAGCTGCGCCCATGACCAGGCTGGATTTCCCCGACGCGATGGCGCTGGCGCTGGCCGAGGCGCGGGCGGCGGCGGGCCTGGGCGAGACGCCGGTGGGCGCGGCGATCGTCGATCCCGCGACCGGCGCCGTGGTCGCGCGCGCGGGCAATCGCACGCGCGCGCTGAACGATCCCACCGCCCACGCCGAGATGCTGGCGATCCGCGCCGCCTGCGCGCGGCTTGGGGCGGAGCGGCTGGCGGGGCTGGACCTTTATGTGACGCTGGAGCCGTGCCCGATGTGCGCGGGCGCGATCGCCGCCGCGCGGCTGCGCAGGCTCTACTACGGCGCGGCGGACCCGAAAAGCGGCGGCGTGGCGCAGGGGCCGCGCGTGTTCTCGCACCCCACCTGCCACCACGCGCCCGAGATCTATGACGGCATCCGCGCCGGCGAAGCCTCGGCGCTGCTGCGCGCCTTCTTCGCCGCGCGGCGCTAAGGGGGAAGGCCCTCACCCCGGCTGGCGGGAGCGGGAGGCGCGGCTGCGGGGCTGGCGCCATGCGCGCGACGCTGAGCGCCCCCCTCACCCCAACCCTCTCCCCCAAAGCGGGGGAGAGGGGGCGCGGCGTGTCGGATGGCGCCCGAACGCCCAGCGTCGCGCAGGCGGCGCCGGTGTCGCGCCCTCTCCCGCCCCGGCGGGAGAGGGTTGGGGTGAGGGGGTAGCCGCAGGCGACGCGGACTCAGAGGTCCAGCGCGCCCTGCCCCGCCGTTTTCTCCCGCGCGGCCTTCTTGAAGGTGTCGCTGCGCGGCATCGGGATGCGCAGCGGCGAGGCGGGGCTGGTCGGCGACTGCTCGATGGTCACGATCTGCACGCGCGGCACGGGGCGGTCTGCCACATGCCCGCTGCGGCAAGCGCCCAGCCTCACACCCCGGGCGACAGGACCCAAGGGGTGTATCAATCGACGTGGTTCAAAGCCCGCCGAGTGGATACAAAAAATTCTTGAAAAATTTGTTTCAAAGCCAATTAACTTCGGTTACCGAAGTGGATGTGGATGCATACTAAACAGCGTTTGCTCAACCAGAAGTTGATTTAACTCATCTTTCGATTGAATGAGCGCCGCGCGGCAGTCTCGCATTTCACCACGGAAACCCTTCTTCGGACATTGGTGTCTGGAGATGTCAGGAGTACTCAAAATGATTGAACAGAAAATCGGCGGCGTGCAGGGCGTCGGCGGCACGGGCCTGGTGAGCGCAACGTTCGACATTCTCGGAACATCCGGCGACACGAACGCCGACACGCTTATCCTCGGGCCGACGAACGGGGCCAGCAACGGCAGCGGCGCCACCGGCTACAAGGTCGTGCTGACGGGCGATGCGTCTGTGGGCCTGTCCGGCACGGTCGAATATCGCGACGGCGCCGACGCTGCGCTTGTCGAATTCAACGGCTTCGAGCTGTTCTCGTTCACCGATTTCAAGAACGTCGCGGCCACCAACAACGATCTTGTCGATGCGACGGCGGTCACCTCGGACCTGACGCTGAACACCGGCGCGGGCAACGACACCGTCAACTTCGGCAGCGGCGACGACACGTTCGTCATAGGCAAGCGCGACTTCGGCGCCGATACGGCGGATGGCGGCGCCGGTGACGACACGCTCGACCTCTCCGCCCTGACCGGCGCGGGGCGCACACCCCTTACCTTCAAAGGCACCAACCTGTTCCAGACCACGGCGCTGGTCGTCGAGCGCACGGACGCCACGGCCAACAGCGTCACCTTCACCGATTTCGAGAAGATCGTCAGCGGTGGCGACAATGACGTGTTCACCTCCGGCTACGCCGCAGAGCCGCTGAAGAGCATCGAGATGGGCGGCGGCAACGACGTGTTCGGCTGGCTGGTCTTCGACGGTGACGACCTCGACATCGACGCCGGCAGCAGAGACGACACCGTGAAGATCGGCGGCAATTCCGGCTCCAGCCGCACCGGTCTGCTGAACGGCGCCGTCGCGGGCGGCGCCGGGATCGACACGCTCGCACTCGGCGAAACCAACGGCCATTCCGGGGCCACGGGCTTCAAGGTCGTCATCGAGAACGACGCAGAAAGCAGCAAGTCCTTCAAAGGCGCTGTGCAGTATACCGACGGGCTGGGCGGCACGACGGCCACGTTCACGGGCTTCGAGGCGCTCGCATTCAACGGCCGGATCGCCGCGACCAGCAACGACCACGTTGACGCAACGGCGGCCACGCGCAACCTGACCCTCGACACCGGCGCTGGCGACGACACCGTGAACTTCGGCAGCGGCAATGACACGTTCGTGATCGGTAATCGCAACTTCGGCGCCGATGTCGTCGACGGCGGCGCGGGCCATGACACGATGGACCTGCTGTCCGGCGTGGGCGGTCATCTGGCCACAAGCTTTTCGGTCAAGGGCACCAACCTCTTCCAGAACGCGCCCATCGTCGCCACGTCCGGCGCCAACAGCGTCTCCTTCACCGGGTTCGAGGTCATCAAGACCGGCGCGCATGCCGACAGCTT
>CAZOZE010000174.1:0-3723 GCA_964584215.1 uncultured Rhodobacterales bacterium | reverse complement strand
GTCAGTCGCGCAGCAGTTCGTTGATCGCGGTCTTGGCGCGGGTGCGCGCGTCCACGCGCTTGACGATGACCGCGCAGTAGAGGCTCGGCCCCGGCGCGCCGTTGGGCAGGGCGGCGCCGGGCAGCGAACCGGCCACCACCACAGCGCCCGCAGGCACCTCGCCCATCGTGATCGCGCCGGTGGCGCGGTCCACGATCCTGGTGGACTGGCCGAGAAAGACGCCCATGCCCAGCACCGCGCCCTCGCGCACGATCACGCCCTCGACCACCTCGGAGCGGGCGCCGATGAAGCAGTTGTCCTCGATGATCGTCGGTCCGGCCTGCATCGGCTCCAGCACGCCGCCGATCCCGACCCCGCCCGACAGGTGGCAGTTGGCGCCGATCTGCGCGCAGGAGCCGACCGAGGCCCAGGTGTCCACCATGGTTCCCGCGCCGACATGGGCGCCGAGATTGACGAAGCTGGGCATCAGCACCGCGCCCGGCGCCACATGGGCGGAGCGGCGCACGATCGCGCCGGGCACGGCGCGAAAGCCTGCGGCGGCCCATTCCGCCGCGCCCCAGCCCTCGAACTTGGAGGGCACCTTGTCCCACCAGCCCGCGCCGTTCGGGCCGCCGTCGATCACCGCCATCGGGCTGAGGCGGAACGACAGCAGCACCGCCTTCTTCAGCCACTGGTTGACGGTCCAGACGCCGTCCGCGCCGCGCTCGGCCACCCGCACGGCGCCGCTGTCGAGCATCTCCAGCGCGCGCGCCACCGCGTCGCGCGGCGCGCCGACGGTGTCGGCGCCGATGTTCTCGCGCGCATCCCACGCCGCCTCGATCACGGCCTGAAGCTCAGCATGGGCCATTGGCGCGCTCCTTCGTCAGTTTCCCAAATCCGCCCGGCGCGCTATACGACGCCGCCCGGGTCCGCGCAATCCGCGCGGACGACGGCGGGGCGCGGGAGGTTGCGGCATGGACGATCACGAAAAGCGGGTGTCGGTGTTTCCCTCCGCCGCGCGCGACGCGCAGGCGGCGACGCGGATCCCGTCCACGCCGCAGACCCGCGATCCGGCCTATCGGCTCGCCTTCGCCGACATCGACTTCCTGCGCCGCGAGGAATTGCGCCCGGTGCGCCTTCAGCTTGAGTTGCTGAAGCCGGAGATGATGCTGGGCGAGCGCAACATCACCTCGACCGTGGTGATGTTCGGCGGCGCCCGCATCGCCGCCGACCCGGCGAAGGCGCGCACGCCGAAGATGGCGGCGCTGACCAAATACTACGAGGAGGCGCGCCGCTTCGCCCGCCTCGCCTCGCAGGAGAGCCTCGCGCGCGGCGGCGGCGAGTTCGTGGTGGTCACCGGCGGCGGCCCCGGCGTCATGGAGGCGGGCAACAGGGGCGCCCATGAAGTCGGCGCCGCCTCGATCGGCCTCAACATCGTGCTGCCGCACGAGCAGGCCCCGAACGAATACGTCACGCCGGAATTGTCTTTCAACTTTCACTACTTCGGCATCCGCAAGATGCACTTTCTGATGCGCGCCTGCGCAGTTGCGGTGTTTCCCGGCGGTTTCGGCACGCTCGACGAGCTGTTCGAGACGCTGACGCTGATCCAGACCCGGCGCATGGCGCCGATCCCGGTGCTGCTGTTCGGCGAGGCGTTCTGGCGCGGCGTGATCGACTTCGACGCGCTGACCGAGGCCGGCACGATCTCGGCGGAGGATCTGTCGCTGTTCAGCTTCGTCGAGACGGCGGAGCAGGCCTGGGCGCTGGTGGCCGAGGCGCACGGGCTGGCCTGACCGCGCGGCGGAACGGGGCGCTCAGGAAAAGGCGATCTGCGCCTTCATCGCCGTACGGCGGTCTCCGGCGATGTCGAAGGCGCGCACGGCGTCGGCGAGCGGCAGGGTGTGGGTGATCAGCGGCGAGGGATCGATGCGCCCGCCCTGCATCAGCCGAACCGCCGTCTCGAACTTCTCGTGAAAGCGGAAACAGCCGCGCAGCTCGATTTCCTTCGCGGTCATCGCCTGCACCGGCAACGTCATGTCGCCGCCAAGGCCGAGTTGCAGGATCACGCCGCGCGGGCGCAGCGCCGGAATGGCGGCGACCAGCGCGGGCGCGGCGCCCGAGCACTCGAACAGGGCGTGGAAGGTTCCCTTTCCCGCCGCATGGGGCGCCAGCGCATCCGGCGTCTCGGCGACGTTGATCGTGCGGTCGGCCCCGGCGCGCCGGGCATGGGCCAGCGTCGCGCCGGTCAGATCGGTCGCCACGATCTCCGCCGCGCCCGCGCGCCGCGCCGCCATGATGGCGAGACAGCCGATCGGCCCGCAGCCCGTCACCAGCACCCGCGCCCCGATCAGGTCGCCCGCGCGCCGCGCCGCGTGCAGACAGACCGCCAGCGGCTCCGCCATCGCCGCGAGGCCGGGGCTGAGGCCGTCGGCCCGCACGCATTGCGCGGCGTCGGCGACCAGCTCTTCGCGAAAGGCGCCCTGGATATGCGGAAACGGCATCGCGGAGCCGTAAAAGCGCATGTCGAGGCAATGGTTGCGCAGCCCTTCGCCGCAATAGACGCAGGCGCCGCAGGGGCGCGAGGGGTTGATCGCGACCAGATCGCCCGGCGCGAAACCGGTGACGCCCTCGGCAATCTCGACGACATGGCCGGAGACCTCGTGGCCGAGGATCATCGGTTCGCGCAGCCGCACAGCGCCAAAACCGCCATGGTTGTAGTAGGGCAGATCCGATCCGCACACGCCGCCCGCCGCCAGCGCGACGCGCAGTCCGCCGGGCCGCAGCGGCGCGGGCGCGCGCTCCTCGATGCGGAGGTCCTTCGCGGCGTGGACGACGATGGCGCGCATGGCGAAGCTCCCGACGATGCCTGCATCTGTGCGCATTGGTATCGCTAACAGGCATATATGCAAGAGGCGCCGCCGCGCGCCGTCGCCGGAGGTGCGCCGGATCGGCGCGCAATGACGCAAGTCGCCCGCCGGTCGCGGCGACGCGGGGTCTGCTCGACCGGCGGGCCTCGCGCCGGGAGGGCGCGGCGACCGTCAGCTCTTGTGGTGGACTTCCGCCAGCCCATAGACCGGCGTCTCGATCCCCACCGCGCGCGCCTTCAGTTGCAACGCGAGGAACTGGCTGTAGTGGCGCGACTGGTGCAGGTTGCCGCCGTGAAACCACAGCCCCTCCTGCTGCGTCGGCTTCCACATGTTGCGCAGCTCGCCCTCCCACGGCCCCGGATCCTTGGGCGTGTCGGAGCCGAGGCCCCAGCACTTGCCCACCTTGTCGGCGACTTCCTGACTGATGAGATGCGCCGCCCAGCCGTTCATCGAGCCATAGCCGGTGGCGAACACGATCAGCTCGGCGGGCAGTTCAGTCCCGTCCTTCATCACCACCGCGTTCCTGGTGATTCGCTCGATGGCGCCGGTCTTGAGCCTGATCGAGCCGTCAGCGACCAGCTCGCTGGCGCCGACGTCGATGTAATACCCCGAGCCGCGCCGCAGATACTTCATGAACAGCCCGGTGTCGTCGGCGCCGAAATCCAGCAGGAACCCCGCCTTTTCAAGCCGCTCGTAGAACGCCGCATCGCGCTTCTTCATCTCCGCAGCCATCGGCTTCTGCACCGAGGGCAGCACCGCGTAGGGGATCGAGGCGAAGATCAGGTCGGCGGTGTTGGTGTCGATGCCGTTGGCCAGCGCGTCCTCGGAATAGAGCGCGCCCAGCGCCAGCTCCATCAGCGTGTCGGAGCGCGCGATA
>CAZOZE010000173.1:0-5713 GCA_964584215.1 uncultured Rhodobacterales bacterium | reverse complement strand
GGCGGCGCGCGCGTCGCCGCTGTCGGCGAAGGCGGCGTTGATCTGGCCGACGTCGAGCGTCAGCCGCCGCACCGCGCCCTCGCCCGCCAGCGTCGTCCAGTCGGCGGTCTCGCCCGCCTCGGGGTCGATCTCGAACTGCGGCCCCGTCGCCTCGACCGCCGCCGACATGCCGCCGAGGCCCAGCGCGCGGGCCACCTTGACGCCCGAACGCACCACGCTGTCGTCGATCACCATGATCGTCACCGTCGCGCCGGAGATGATGTCGAGGTCGTGCTCCGCGCCCGCCGCCGCCGCCGCGAGGTCCAGCCCGGCGTAGCTTTCGGTCAGCGCGCGTATCTTCGCCTCCGGAATGCCGATCAGCACGATCGGCTCATGGTGGCGCATCAGTCGCGCGCCCAGCAGCCGGGCATCGGGGCCGACCGCCGCCAGCACGTCGATCGGCTTGCCGGAATAGCCGGTCGTGCCGACAAAATCCGTCGTCACGAACGCCCAGCCGATGGTTTCGCCACCCTTCAGCACCGCCGCCACGGGCGCGTCGGTTCGGATCGGGCCGAAGGCGTCGGCGCCCGGCGCCAGATCGGCGGGCGCGGCCAGCGGCAACAGCTTCGCCAGCGCCGGCGCCTGCGCCTGCGCGGCGGCGCACCACAGCATCGCCACCGCCAGGGCGCCCACAAGACGCCGCGCCGCGCGCGCAAGAAAGTTCATCGGCAGATCTCCACGTCAGGCGCAAACGCTCACCGGTTTCGCCGCCCCGCGCCTTGACTGTGGTTAAGTGCGCGCCGTCGCCGCAGGCCGCGCGGCGGGCGTATGATCCCGCCCCGGTCTGGCGGACGCCGACGCCATGGCTTTCGAGCCAAGCCAGCGATGTCCGATAGCGAGCTGAAATCGCCCGCATTTACCGGAGAGCTTTAATCGGCGGGCCGTCCGCCTGGGGTCGGCGGCGGGCGGCCGGCGTCCCGCTTCGCCGCCGGGCCCGGCGCGTGCGACAATGTTGCGGCGATGGATGGGGCGTTTTCGGGGCCGGGGATCGCCGGCAGCGCGCCCAGCGGGCGCAGAAAGCGGCGACACAACCGCTCGATGCACGGCAGCCCCGGCCACAGCGGGCGCGCGCTGAGGGCGCAGGGCGTGAGGGCGCGGCCCGCTCAGGCCGGGCCGGGCGCGGCGCGCAGCCGTTGCGCGAGCGCGGCGCAGTCCGCCGCCGTCAGCCGCGCCCGGGCCAGCGGCGCAACCACCGCCGTCTCGAACATCACATGGCGGCGCTTGGCCTCGGCGTAGGCCGTCACCGTGGCGCGGTCGAGATCGGACGGCGCTTCCGCCAGCGCGGTCAGCGCGGCGCGCGCGGCGCGCGCGGCCCGCTCCAGCGCGCGATGCTCCTGCGACAGCCGCGCCAGCGTCGCGGGCAGCGCGTCATCGGCCTCCGCGCGCCCGAGCAGCAGGGGGAACAGCCCCGCCTCCTCATCGCGCAGGTGCTGGCGCAGGTCGGGGAGCAGCTTCGCCGCCAGCGCCGCGCAGCGCCGGGGGTCGGGCGCGTCGGCGCGGGCGAGCGCGTCGAGCGCGTCGAGCGCCGCGCGCTGGCGCCGATGGGCCTGCGCCAGCACCTCCAGCGCATCTTCGCCGAACCGCACAGCCGCCATGGCGCCATCCTTCCCCGCACGGTTTCAGGCGGCTTGCGGAAAAGCCACCCCCGAGAGCGTCGCCGCCGCGACCAGCTCCGCCGTCAGCGCGCGCGCGGCGAGCGCCCAGGCGGTTTTTTCAAGGCGCGCGCGGATCGCCGGGGCCGCCGCCGTGAACGGCGGCACGGCGCCGGGCAGACGCGCGTCGAGGCGGATCACATGCAGGCCATGCCGGGTGGCGACCGGTTCGGCGGCGATGGCGCCGTCGGCCAGCGCGTCGAGCGCCGCCGCGAACGCGGGATCGACGTCGCCGCCCAGGAACTGACCGAGCCGCCCCCCCGCTTCGCGGCTGGCGCAGGCGCTGTTCTCGCGCGCCAGCCGGTCGAAGGCGCCGGGGTCGCGCGCCAGCGTGGCCAGCGCGGCCCGCGCGGCGGCCTCGGCGGCGGCGCGGCCGGGCGCGTCGCCGGGCGGCGCCGCGAACAGGATATGCGCGGCCTCATAAAGGGTCGGCGCGCGCAGCCGCTCGGGGTCGGCGTCATAGACGGCGCGCACCATGGCGTCGCTGACCGGCGCGGGCGTGACCCGCGCCTCCAGCACCGCGCGGATCAGCGCCTCGTCGTCGGTCTCGCGCCTGCCGGGGCCGGCCGGTTGCGGCGCCGGGGTCAGGCCCATGCGCCGCGCCTCCTGCAGCAGCAGCGCCCGCACCGCCAGCGCGCGCGCGGCGGCGCGCCACGCCAGCCCCGGCTTACCCGGCGGCGCGGGGTGGTTCTGGGCCTCGGCGGCGACCGCCGCCGCGGGGATCACTTCGCCGTTGACGCTGAGGTCGGGCTGCAGGGGGTTGGCCATCGCCCTCACTCCGCCGGATTGGCGCGGACGCGCGCGCGCAGCGGCGCCGATCCGTTGCGGCCGCGCGACCGCACCACCTGCCACGGCCGCCAGACATAGCGCACCGGCGCCGACAGCATGTGCACCAGCCGGGTGAACGGAAACAGGATGAAGATGGTCAGCCCGAGGAAGATGTGCAGCCGGAACAGGATGTGCGCGTCGCTGACATGGCTCGCGGCGGCGGCGTCGAAAGTGAAGATCCCCAGCGCCCAGGCCATGAACTTCGTCATCTCGTGGCCGTCGAGGTGCTGCGCGGAAACGGTGATCGTCAGCATCCCCAGCACGAGCTGCGCCATCAGCAGCAGCAGAATGGCGATGTCGGCGGTGCTGGAGGTCGCCCGGATGCGCGCATCGCCCAGCCGCCGCTGCACCAGCAGCGCGCCGCCCGCCAGCGCCGAGACGCCCGCCGCGCCGCCGACGACGATCGCCAGCCCCTGCTTGAAGCCGTGGCCGATCCCCAGCGTGTCGAAAACCCAGATCGGCGTCAGCAGGCCGACGAAGTGGCCGAAGAAGATCACCAGCACGCCGACATGGAACAGCACCGAACCCAGCATCAGCTGGCGTCGCCGCAGCAACTGGCTTGAGCTGGATTTCCAGGTGAACGGGTCGCGCTCATACCGCGCGATCGAGCCTACCGCCAGCACGCTCAGCGCGATGTAGGGATAGACGCCAAAAAGGAAGTCGTGCATCGGTCGTCTCCTGTCACTCGGCTGCGGTTGCGTTGGGGTGCGCCATGCGGTTGAGCATGTCGCGCGAGGCCGGGCATCCGGCGTTCGGGTCGGGGCCGAAGGTCACCGCCGCCTCCTCCCACACGGCGTCGAGCGCCGCGAGATCGGCGGGGTCGTCCATCGGCTGGGCGGTCAGCGCGGCGAGCGCGGCGGCGTCGCCGGAGCTGGCGGCCAGCGCGCAAAGCGCGGTGAACGCCGCGCGGTAGGGGCTGCCCCGCCGCTCCAGCCGCTCCGCCAGCGCGGCCAGGATGTGCGCGGTCTCGCCCAGCATCGTCCGCGCCTCCGCCAGCGGGCGGCGGGAGAGATACTCCAGCAGCACCGGCAGGTGGTCGGGCAGCTCGTTGCTGGTCAGCTCGAAACCGCCCGCGCGGTAGGTCTCCAGCAGGTCCACCATCGCGCCGCCGCGATCGCGGCTGTCGCCGTGGACATGCTCGAACAGACACAGCGACAGGCTGCGCGAGCGGTCGAACAGGAACACATAGCGCTCCTGCGCGTCGATCAGCGACCCGGTGTGCAGGCTCACCAGCAGCGGCGACAGCGCCGACAGCGCATCCTTCGGCAGCAGCGATTCGCGGTCCAGGACGGTCACGATTTCAGGGATCGCCGCCTGAAGCTCCGCCGTCGGATAGCTCAGCAGCGCCGACAGCGCCTTGAAGGTGCGGGTCATGACTGCATCGCCTCCGGAATGGTGAAGCCGCGCTTCTTCGGTCCGCCGAACAGCGATTTCTGCGTCGATCCGGTCGAGCAGCCGTTACCGTCGGTGAAGCCGCAGCCGCCGCGCAGGTCCATGATCTCCTCCTCCGCCAGTTCGCGGTGCGCGGTGGGGATCACGAAGCGGTCCTCATAGTCGGCCAGCGCCATGATCTTGTACATGTCCTCGATCTGCGCAGGGCTGAGGCCGACACGGGCGGCCACGCCCTCGTCGATCACGCCGTCCACGGTTTTCGCCCGCATGTAGGCGCGCATCGCCAGCATCCGCTCCAGCGCGGTCGCGACCGGCGCCTCGTCGCCTGCGGTCAGCATGTTGGCGAGATAGCGCAGCGGGATGCGCAGCGAGCGCACGTCGGGCATCTGCCCGTCATGGCCCATCAGCCCCGCTTCGGCGGCGTTCTGGATCGGCGACAGCGGCGGCACATACCACACCATAGGCAGCGTGCGGTATTCGGGGTGGAGCGGGAAGGCGATCTTCCAGTCCATCGCCATCTTGTAGACCGGCGAATTCTTCGCGGCCTCGATCCAGTCCTGCGGCACGCCGTCGGCCAGCGCCATCTCCTGCACCACCGGGTCGTGGGGGTCGAGGAACATGTCGAGCTGGGCCTGGTAGAGGTCTTTTTCGTCGGTGACGTTGGCGGCCTGCTCGATCTTGTCGGCGTCATACAGCACCACGCCGAGATAGCGGATGCGCCCGACGCAGGTCTCCGAGCACACGGTCGGCTGGCCGCTCTCGATGCGCGGATAGCAGAAGGTGCATTTCTCGGATTTGCCGGTGCTCCAGTTGTAGTAGATCTTCTTGTAGGGGCAGCCGGAGACGCACATCCGCCAGCCCCGGCATTTCTCCTGATCGATCAGCACGATGCCGTCCTCCTCGCGCTTGTAGATCGCGCCGGAGGGGCAGGAGGCCGCGCAGGACGGGTTGAGGCAGTGCTCGCACAGGCGCGGCAGATACATCATGAAGGTGTTCTCGTACTCGCCATACATGGCTTTCTGAACGCCCTCGAAGTTGTAGTCCGCGCTGCGCCTGGAGAATTCGCCGCCGAGGATTTCGTCCCAGTTCGGGCCGCCGACGATCTTCTCCATGCGCTCGCCGGTGATGCGCGAACGCGGGCGGGCGGTGGGGAAATGCTCCATTTCCGGCGCGCTTTGCAGGTGGTCGTAGTCGAAGTCGAACGGCTCGTAATAGTCGTCGATCTCCGGCAGATCCGGGTTGGCGAAGATGTTCGCCAGAATCCGCCACTTGCCGCCCTGTCTGGGTTGCAGATGGCCGCGCGCGTTGCGCTCCCACCCGCCGTTCCAGCGCTTCTGGTTCTCCCAGTCCTTTGGATAGCCGGTGCCGGGTTTGGTCTCGACGTTGTTGAACCATGCGTATTCCACGCCGTCGCGGCTGGTCCACACGTTCTTGCACGTCACCGAGCAGGTGTGACAGCCGATGCACTTGTCGAGGTTCAGAACCTTGCCGATCTGCGCCCGGATTTTCATTCCGCCGCCTCCATCTTCTGCGCAGGCTGGTCGAGCCAGTCCACTTTCTGCATCTTGCGCACGATCACGAATTCATCGCGGTTGCTGCCCACGGTGCCGTAATAGTTGAAGCCGTAGGAAAGCTGGGCGTAGCCGCCGATCATGTGGGTGGGCTTGAGCACCGTCCGCGTGACCGAGTTGTGGATGCCGCCACGGTTGCCGGTGCGCTCCGATCCCGGCGTGTTCACGATCTTCTCCTGCGCGTGATACATGAAGGTCGTGCCCTGCTTGATCCGCTGCGAGACGACCGCC
>CAZOZE010000172.1:0-2548 GCA_964584215.1 uncultured Rhodobacterales bacterium | reverse complement strand
GGCCATCGCCCGGCGGCAAGCGCGGCGGGGTGCGCCCGGACCCGCCCGGCGGCCCCAAAGGCCGCCGGGCGGCGACGTCCGCCCCCCAGCGGGCGTCGCCTTCAGCGCCGCCCGGGCGGACGCCGCCGCCCTCTGTCGCGCGGGCGGCGCCGCCGGGATCGGCTGCGGCTTGCGCCTGCGCCGATGCGGCGCGCGCGCCCCGCCACCGGCAGGGCGCCTTTGCGCGCCGCGCGCCGGGGGGCGGCGTCCTGCGCGAATGATTGAGGTGCGCGGTCGCACCCTCTTTCCTCAACGTCGACCGTGCGGGACCAAAGCTGCCGTTCGGTAGCTTTCAACAGTGATCTAGCCAGACCGGCGACGTTGGAAAGCACCCTGATGTCTCGGCAATTTTGATTTCACTTGAGGCCTCTACTGCATGAGGATAAAAATTGTGGGGTGCATAGGATGCGTATTCAAGGAAAGAAAACGTGCAAAACGAAAAAGATGCTCTCGAAGAGGAACTTCAAGATATCTCCAATGTCGAGGATGGCGATGATGATAATGAGAACGAAAGTATCGCATCGGACCTATATTCGATATCATCATATGGAGTAGATCTTGATGTTGAAGCGCTTGTAAAGCGAATAGATAGCGAGACTTACCATGTTCCAGCCTTTCAAAGGAAGTATGTATGGTCACAGACTGACGCATCAAAGTTTATCGAGTCACTGCTGCTCGGCCTGCCCGTGCCCGGTATTTTTTTGTACAAGGAATCGGACACAAGACACTTAGTTATCGATGGACAGCAGCGACTGAGGTCGCTCAGTAAATACTACAAGGGTTTTTTTCAAGACAAGAAATTTCGTCTGATCGGCTTGAGATCTAAGTGGAACGGGCTGTCTTATGGTGAGCTTGCCGAAGATGATCAAAATAGACTGGATATGGCTATCGTGCATGCAACCATATTCAAGCAAGACACGCCCACAGACAATATGGACAGCGTTTACGAAGTTTTTGAACGGATAAACACAGGTGGAATGAAGCTTTCCCCACAAGAGATTCGATCTTGCGTAGCGCATGGTAAATTTAATTCTCTTCTTTTCGAGCTAAACGAGAACGTGATGTGGCGGGAGATATATGGAAAGAAGAGTGCTCGCCTAAAGGATATTGAGCTTATTTTGAGGTTCTTCGCGTTTAGTGAGGGCCTAAAAGACTATAAGAGGCCGATGAAGAAGTTTCTTACTGATTTCATGACGTCCAATCGCAATCTTTCAGACGACGCGAAAAAAAAGAGAGTTGAGGAATGGGAGGCGGTGATGCAAACTCTAACAGCGGGTATTGGCAATCGCCCGTTCCGCCCGGGCGGAAGGGCACTTAATGCTGCGTTTTTTGATAGCTTTACAGTTGCTTTGGCAAAGCAACTCAGCGCCGGGATTAAGCTCACTGGCGAAAATGTAAAATATTCCTATGAAGAACTTTTGGAAAACAAAGAGTTCTTGAAGTCCATTTCGAGCAACACTGCTGACGAGGAAAGCGTAAAGGAGCGATTTAAGCTCGCCGATAACAGCTTCGGTGTTTAAGGATGTTGCCTGAAATCCGGGCGGACTTTGATCGCATAAATAACCTAATTGTTGCATCGCGAAAGCTTTCAGCCGACACGTCAGACGAAGCCACCAGCATGATAAATGAATACTTGTGTGTTGCAATTACTGGACGCCTTGAACAGAATCTCAAAAAAATATTTATCGCGTATTCGGAAAGAAAGTCTAATAAGTCAATGAGTGCTGCAATCTCGCGACTCTGTCAGTCATTTCAGAATCCAAATAAAGATAAGATCTGTGATTTGGTGTCGTTGTTTGATAGGGAGTTTTCGTTGAGGCTTGCAGAGGAGTGGAAAGAGGATGGTTCTGTCGGGAGTACAATTTCAGATATGGTGGGGAAGCGAAAGATCATTGCCCACCAAAGCAAGAACAACAGAGACACTACCGTCACTAAGATCGAACAGTTTTATAGAGCATACTGTCAGGTGGTTACCCGAATCCACGATCACTTTTTGTCTTGAGCTTGCGCCATTGTATTGCAAGGCGCGTTGGCGAAGTTCGACTAAGATCGTCCGCTTTACGGCTTGACTCGGCCACTCGCACTTGTGTCCGCACAGGAGACACGTCGTGGGGTCTGGGGAACGGCAGCTTTCCCGCCGACTCAAAGTCGCAGGCATTGCCGCGACTTACAGCCGTGTGCGCATCCCCGCCGCTCGCGCCCAACCCCGAACCTCTAGCCCGCCTGCTACCCCCAGAGCTGCGCCGCATAGACCGCAGCCCCGGTCGCGGCGGCGCCCAGCGTCGCGCCCCACAGCCCGGCGCGGCGCGCGGCGCTCTTGTCGCGCTGGGTCTGCTCGGCGGCCTCCGCCACGCTGCGGGCGTCGGCGGCGCGGATCAGGCTTTCGGCCAGCCCCGGCAGGCGCGGGGCGTAGCGCGCCAGCACAACGGCGGCGTCGCGCAGGTCGCGCACCACCGCCTTCGGCCCGAGGTTGTCGCGCATCCACGCTTCGACCACCGGCTTGGCGGCG
>CAZOZE010000171.1:0-2742 GCA_964584215.1 uncultured Rhodobacterales bacterium | reverse complement strand
GGCCGGCATGGCCAAGCTGCTGGGCGCGCGCGTCGCCTGGGCCTGCGCCGACAACGCCTTGCAGATCCACGGCGGCAACGGCTTCGCCATGGAGTATGCGATCAGCCGCGTGCTGTGCGACGCGCGCATCCTCAACATCTTTGAGGGCGCGGCGGAGATTCAGGCGCAGGTGATCGCGCGGCGGCTGCTGGAGACCGCATGACGCCATCGCGCCTTCTCGCGCTGGCGGCGCTGGGCCTTGCGGGCTGCGCGGCTGCGCCGCCGCCCGCAGCGCCGCCCGCCGCTGCGACCGTCACCGAGGGCGCGACGTGGATGCTGTCGCGCCTGGGCGACGAGGCGGTGACGGCGCCGGTCTCGTTCACGGTGAAGGGCGAGCGGGTTGAGGGCGTCGGCCCCTGCAACCTCTATTTCGGCGCCTTTCGCCGCGACGGCGCGGCGTTGTCGGTCGGCCCCATCGCCGCCACCCGCCGCGCCTGCCCCGATCTGGCGCTGGAGGAGCGGTATTTCGCGGCGCTGACCGACGTGACCGCCGCGCGCGTCGAGGGCGACACGCTTACCCTGCGCGACGACGGCGGCGCGGCGGTGATGATGCTGGACAGGGCGCGCTGAAGAACGCCGCTCACCCCCGCCGCGCCCGGCCCGAGGCGGCGAGGCGCTCGGCGGTGGCCGCCAGCGCGTAGCGGTATTCCGCCGCCGGGCGCCCGCCATGGCGGCGCGACACGGCGCCGGTCGGCTCCAGCAAACCGGCGTTCTCGACCTGGCGGCGGAAGTTCTGCTTGTGCAGGGAGAGGCCGAGCACCGCCTCCGCCGAGCGTTGCAACTCCAAAAGGGTGAAGGCGGGCGGCGTCAGTTCGAACAGGACGGGGCGCCATTTGAGCTTGCCGCGCAGCCGTCCGATCCCGGTGGCGAGAATCCGGCGATGGTCGCGGGGCAAGGGCGCGCCGAGGCGCGGCAGGCCGGGCGGCGGCGCCAGCCCCCGGTCGCGCCACGCTTCGGCGACCAGCCGCGCGGAATAGAGCAGCTCATAGCGCTCCAGCGTCAGTTCCGGCGCCCAGAGCGCGCTGTCGGGGCGGTCGCCGTCCAGACCGAAGCACGCCCGCACCCTCGGCGCGCGCGCGTCCGGCGCCGCCGCCGCCCACGCCGCGAGCGCGGGCGCGATCACCGCGTCGATCAGGGTGGCGGCGCGGCGGCGGTCCTCCCAGGGAAAATGCCGCCGCCACGGCGTCCAGCCGATCGCGGGGCCGCGCGCCTCCTGCGGACGGGCCAGCGCCAGATAGCCGATCGAGACCACATGCGCGGCGTCGGGCGCCTCGCCGGGCGCCGCGCCGCGGGCGCGGTCGCCGAAGGTGTAGAGCTGCTCGACATGGCCCAGCGTCACGCCCGCGCTCTGCGCCACCCAGTCGCGCAGCGACAGCTCAAGCGTGCGGTGGCGGTCGGGGTCGAAGGCGGCGGTGGGCAGGTCGCGCACCCCGGCGCCGCGCGTCGTGGCGACAACCGGCTCCAGCCCGCCGCGCCCCTCGGCCAGCGCGAAGATCACCGCCGAAAGCTCAAGGCGCACCGGTCTCATGGCGCGGCGCTCACGCCGCTTGCTCCACAAGCGCCTGAAACCGCGTCAGAAACGCGGCGGCGGCGTCGCGCGGCGGCAGCGGCGTCAGCCGGATCGTCTCGGCGCCGGGAAAGCGCGGCGCGGTGAAATACTTGCGCGCCTCCGCCGTGCTGAACCCCGCCAGCTGCACCGCCTCGAACCACGCCGAGGCGCGGTCGGCGCGCTTGATGCGCGCCTTGAGCGCCGGGGCGAGGCGCGGCGGCAATCCGAAGCGGATGTGCACCGCCGCCGCCAGACGGTCCTCGAACAGGTGATAGTCCAGCCCCAGCGCGGCCTTGAACGGCGAGATCATGTCGCCGATCACGTATTCCGGCGCGTCGTGCAGCAGCGCGGCCAGCCGCTCGGCGGGCGTGCAGGGCGCCAGCCGCCCGAAAATCCGCTCCACCAGCAGCGAATGCTCCGCCACGCTGAACGGCCAGTCGCCCGACGTCTGCCCGTTCCAGCGCGCCACCCGCGCCAGACCATGGGCGATGTCGGCGATCTCCACGTCCAGCGGCGAGGGGTCGAGCAGGTCGAGCCTGCGCCCCGAGAGCATCCGCTGCCACGCGCGCGCCGGTTTCATCGCTGCCGCACCCTGAAGATCGCCCCCGCCAACGCGCTTGCTGCGCCCCCGCGCGCGGGTATGATGCCGCGCAGACGTCCGCCGCACAAGGAATCGCCCGCCATGATCGACGCCCCCGAAACCGTGCTGGTCGATGAGACCCGCGTCTCCTGCGAGGGGCAGGGCGGCGCGCTCGGCCATCCGCGGGTGTGGTATGTGATCGGCGAGTCGGGCTTTGTCGAATGCAAATACTGCGACCGCCGCTTCGTGCTGAGGGGCGGCCCGGCGGACACGCAGTGAGCCTAAAGCCCGACGAACTGGGGCCCGACGAACTGGGGCCCGGCGACCGCCTGCTGCTGGTCGATGGTTCGGGCTTCATCTTCCGCGCCTTCCACGCCCTGCCGCCGCTGACGCGCAAGAGCGACGGCCTGCCGGTGGGCGCGGTGGCGGGCTTTTGCAACATGGTCCACAAGATGCTGGAGGACGGGCGCAACGGTGCGCGCCCGACCCATATGGCGGTGATCTTCGACCATTCCTCCAAGACCTTCCGCAACGCCATCTACCCGGAATACAAGGCCCAGCGCCCCGAGCCGCC
>CAZOZE010000170.1:0-3800 GCA_964584215.1 uncultured Rhodobacterales bacterium | reverse complement strand
CTGGATCGCGCCGCCGCTGGCGCGCGCCATGGCCGAGCGGCTCAAGGCGGGCGAGCAGTCGCTGCTGTTTCTCAACCGGCGCGGCTATGCGCCGCTGACGGTGTGCCGCGCCTGCGGCCATTTCTTCGAGTGCCCCGACTGTGACGCGCGGCTGGTCGAGCACCGCTATCGCGCCCGGCTGATCTGCCACCAGTGCGGCCACGCCGAGCCGATCCCGAACGCCTGCCCCAAATGCGGCGCGCCCGACCGGCTGGCCGCCACCGGGCCGGGGGTGGAGCGGCTGGCGGAGGAGGCGGCGGCGCTGTTCGGCGCCGCGCGCATCGCGCTGTTGTCGTCGGACACCGCCATCGGCCCCGACGCGCTGCGCGCGCAGATCGACGCCATCGCGGGCGGCGGGGCGGAAATCATCATCGGCACGCAGGTCGTCGCCAAGGGCCATAACTTTCCGCATCTGACGCTGGTGGGGGTGATCGACGCCGATCTGGGGCTTGAGAACGGCGATCTGCGCGCCGCCGAGCGCACGTTTCAGCTGATCCGCCAAGTCTCGGGCCGGGCGGGGCGCGCCGACAAGCCGGGGCTGGCGCTGATCCAGACCGCCGCGCCGGAACACCCGGTGATGCGCGCGATCCTGAGCGGCGATCACGCCGCGTTCATGGCGCGCGAGGCGGCCGCGCGCCGGGCGGCGGGGGCGCCGCCGTTCGGGCGGATGGCGGCGGCGATTCTCTCCGGTCCCGACGCGGCGAAGGTCGAGGCGGCGGCGCAGGCGCTGGCGCGGGCGGGCGCGCCGCTGGAGGCGGTGGGCGCGCGGCTGTTCGGCCCGGCGCCCGCGCCCATCGCCCGCATCCGCGGCCGCTGGCGGGTGCGGTTTCTGGTCAAGGCGCCGCGCGGCGCGGCGCTGCAACCGGCGCTGCGCGCCTGGATCGCGGCGGCGCGGCCGCCGTCCTCGGTGCGGCTGGCGATCGACATCGACCCGCAGAGCTTTCTGTGACGTCCTGCGCGGTGGACGGCGGCGGCGCGCCGCGCTTACCATCGCCTTCATTTAGTCACGGAGCGCCCGATGACCCGTATTCTGACCCTGACGCTGAACCCCGCGCTCGACATCTCAACCGAAACCGAGACGGTCGCCCCCGACCGCAAGCTGCGCTGCGCCGCGCCGCGCATCGACCCCGGCGGCGGCGGCGTCAACGTCTCGCGCGCCATCGCCTACCTCGGCGGCGAGAGCGTGCCGCTGGTCGCGGCGGGCGGGCCTGCGGGGGCGCATCTTCTGTCGCTGCTGCGCGCGGGCGGCCTCGAGCCGGTGGATCTGGGCGCGCCGGGCGAGACGCGGCGCAGCATGTCGGTGCGCGACCTCGAAAGCGGCGCGCAATACCGCTTCCTGATGCCCGGCGCGGCGTGGGGCGACGCGGACGCCGCGCGCATCGCCGGCGCGGTCTCGGCGGCGGCGCGGTCGGGCGACCTGCTCGTGATCAGCGGCAGTCCGCCGCCGGGGCTGGCGGAGGATTTCTTCCTCACGCTGAACGACAGGCTGGCGCCGATGGGCGCGCGGGTGGTTCTCGACACGTCCGGTCCGGCGCTGACGGCGGCGGCGCGGTCGGGGCGCGGCCTTTATGTGCTGCGCATGGACCATGAGGAAGCGGAGGCGCTGGCGGGCGCGCTGACGCCGGGCGTGGCGGCGGCCGCCGATTTCGCCGCCGCGCTGGCGGCGACGGGCGCGGCGCGCATCGTCGCCGTGGCCTGCGGGGCGGAGGGCACGGTGATCGCGAGCCCCGAGGGCCGCTGGCACGCGCGCCCGCCAAAGGTGCCGGTGGTCAGCAAGGTCGGCGCGGGCGACAGTTTCGTGGCCGCCTTCACGCTGGCGCTGTCGCGCGGCGAGGCGGCGCAGGACGCCTGCGCGGCGGGCGTGGCGGCGGCGGCGGCGGCGGTGACGACGCCCGACACCCGGCTTTGCGACCGCGAGACCGTCGCGCGGCTGCTGGGGCAGGTGACGACCGCCCCGATCTGAGGCGGCGACGGGCGGCCTGCGAAAACGCCGCGCCGAATCCGGCGCCGCAGCGCAGCGCGTCAGTTGCAAGGGCTGCGACCCTATGCTAGCCAGCGCTCGCAAACGCCGCGCAGCCGCTGCGTTCCGACATTTCACGCGCCCGGAGCGTCTGCCCCGGGTTCATCCAAAAGGGTCGCTCGTGTCCGAGACATCACCCTCCTCCGGCGTCGCAGGGCGCTACGCCACCGCCCTGTTCGAACTCGCCGACGAGTCGGGTTCCCTCGACGCGGTCGAATCGCAGGTGCGTCTGCTGGACGGCGCGCTCGCCGCCAGCGCCGATCTGCGCGGCGCGATCGCCTCGCCGGTCCACAGCCGCGAAGATCAGGGCCGCGCCATGGCCGCCGTGTGCGCGGCGCTCGGCGTCGCGCCGCCGGTCAGCAATCTCGTGGCGCTGATGGCGCAGAAGCGCCGCCTGTTCGCGCTGCCCGCCGTGATCCGCGGTTTCGACGCGCTGCTGGCGCAAAAGCGCGGCGTGGTGCGCGCCGAAGTGCGCGCCGCCGCGCCGCTCAGCGACGCGCAGCGCGAAAACCTCGAACGCACGCTGCGCGAGGCGACCGGCGCGAAGATCGCGCTCGATGTGCTTGTCGATGAGGCGCTGATCGGCGGCCTTGTCGTTCAGGTGGGCTCGAAGATGATCGACACGTCGATCCGCTCGCAGCTCGCCAAACTGCAGACCATCATGAAAGAGGCCCGCATATGACCATCCAGGCCGCCGAGATCTCAGCGATTCTCAAGGACCAGATCAAGAATTTCGGCCAGGAGACCGAAGTCGCCGAGGTGGGCCAGGTGCTCAGCGTCGGCGACGGCATCGCCCGCGTCCATGGCCTCGACAACGTGCGGGCCGGCGAAATGGTCGAGTTCCCCGGCGGCGTGCGCGGCATGGCGCTGAACCTCGAATCCGACAACGTCGGCATCGTGATCTTCGGCGACGACCGGGCGATCAAGGAAGGCGACACCGTCAAGCGCACCAACGCCATCGTGGACGTGCCGGTGGGCAAGGGGCTGCTGGGCCGCGTGGTCGATGCGCTGGGCGAGCCGATCGACGGCAAGGGCCCGATCGTCGCCGACCACCGCACCCGCTGCGACGTCAAGGCGCCGGGCATCATCCCCCGCAAGTCGGTGCATGAGCCGATGGCGACCGGCATCAAGGCGATCGACGCGCTGATCCCGATCGGGCGCGGCCAGCGCGAGCTGATCATCGGCGACCGCCAGACCGGCAAGACCGCCGTGGCGCTCGACGCGATCCTGAACCAGAAGGCGTATAACGACGTCGCGGGCGACGACGAGGGCAAGCGGCTCTACTGCGTCTATGTCGCCGTCGGCCAGAAGCGTTCGACCGTGGCCCAGCTGGTGAAGAAGCTGGAGGAGACCGGCGCGATGGAATACTCCATCGTGGTCGCCGCCACCGCGTCCGAACCGGCGCCGCTGCAGTATCTCGCGCCCTATTCGGCCTGCGCCATGGCCGAGTATTTCCGCGACAACGGCATGCACGCGCTGATCATCTATGACGACCTGTCCAAGCAGGCGGTCGCCTATCGCCAGATGTCGCTGCTGCTGCGCCGTCCGCCGGGGCGCGAGGCGTATCCGGGCGACGTGTTCTACCTCCATTCCCGCCTTTTGGAGCGCGCCGCCAAGCTGAACGCCGACAACGGCTCCGGCTCGCTGACCGCGCTGCCGATCATCGAGACGCAGGCCGGCGACGTGTCGGCCTACATCCCGACCAACGTGATCTCGATCACCGACGGCCAGATCTTTCTTG
>CAZOZE010000169.1:0-3646 GCA_964584215.1 uncultured Rhodobacterales bacterium | reverse complement strand
AAATGGTCGGACATGTCGTTCGGCTTCTCGCTGGGCGACGGGCGGCTGGAATACGCCTGCGACAGCATCGACAAGGTGTTCGCGCAGCGGCTGAACGCGCTCAACCCGACCTTCGTCTGGGGCTTTCGCGAGGTGCTGCGGTTTTGCAAGGCGGCGCCGCGCGATCTGGCGACGGGGCGCGCGGCGGGGCTGTCGCTGGGGGAATGGCTGCGGGCGCGCCGCTTCTCGGGCTGGTTTCGCGAGCGGTTCATCCTGCCGATGGGCGGCGCGATCTGGTCCACGCCGACCGACATGATGCTGGCGTTCCCGGCGGAGAGTTTCCTGCGTTTCTTCGCCAACCACGACCTCTATACCGGCCTCGACGCGGCGATGCGCTGGCGCACGGTGGCGGGCGGCTCACGCGATTACGTCGCCCAGGTGGTCGCCCGCCTCGGCGCGCGCGCCCATTGCGGCGTCGGCGCGGCGGCGGTGACGCGGGCGGGCGGCCGCGCGCATGTGCGCTTCGACGACGGATCGGAAGGCGTGTTCGACCATGTGATCCTGGCGGTGCACGGCCCGCAGGCGCGCGCGCTGCTGACCGACCGCGACGCGGAGGAGGACGCGCTGCTCGGCGCCTTCCGCACCGCCGCCAACCGCGCGATCCTGCACCGCGACGCCCGCCTGATGCCGAAACGGCGCAAGGTGTGGTCGAGCTGGAACCTGATCAGCCAGGGCGCGGGAGACAAGGGCCGCCCGGTTGCGGTAAGCTACTGGATGAACCGTTTGCAAAGCCTCGATCCAGGCCGCGACCTGTTCGTGACGCTGAACCCGCATGTCGAGCCGGAGCCGGAAAAGGTGTTCGCCGAATTCGCCTACGCCCACCCGCTCTACGACGCCCACGCCTTCGAGGCGCAGGGCGCGATGGACGCGATCCAGGGGCGCGGCGGCGTGTGGCACGCGGGCGCATGGCTCGGCTACGGCTTTCACGAGGACGCCCTGCGTTCGGGCGTGCGTGTCGCGGCGGCGCTGGGGGCGCGGCCCGGCTGGGTGCGCGATACGGGCGCGCCGATGGCGGCGTCGCTGGCGGTGGCGGCGCAGTGACCGGGGCGGCGGCGAGCGCGGGCGCAGACCCCTTCGCGCCGCGCCTCTACGACGGCGACGTGATGCACATGCGGCTGCAGCCGTTCGGCCACCAGTTCCGCTATCGCGTGGTGTCGCTGCTGCTCGACATCGACCGGCTGGACCAGACCGCGCAGGGCCTGCGGCTCATGTCGCTCGACCGCTTCAACGTGTTCAGCTTTCGCCGCCGCGACCACGGCGCGCGCGACGGCGCCGATTTGCGCCCCTGGGTCGAGGCGCGGCTGGCGGCGGCGGGGCGGCCCCGCCCGGCGCGGGTGATGCTGCTGGCGATGCCGCGCCTGTTCGGCTACGCCTTCAATCCGCTGTCGGTATTCTTTTGCTATGGCGCCGACGACCGGCTCGAGAGCGTGATCTACGAGGTCAAGAACACTTTCGGCGACCAGTATCCCTATGCGCTGCCCGCCGAACCAGACGCCGACGGCGCCGTGCGCCACGATCAGGTCAAGGAATTCTTCGTCTCGCCGTTCATCGGCATGGACCAGACCTATCGCTTCACGATCCGCCCGCCGGGCGCGCGGCTAGCGCTGCGCATCAAGCAGGCCGACGCGCGCGGCGATTATCTGATCGCGACCCAGTCAGGCGCCGCGATTCCCCTGAGCGACGCGACGCTGGCGCGCATTGCGCTGCGCACGCCGTGGGCCATGTTGAAGGTGATCGCCGCCATTCACTGGCAGGCGCTGCGGCTGTGGCTGAAGGGCGCGAAATTTCTCGGCTATCCGGGCGAGGATCGCGTGATCCAGCCCGCCGACCGCAAGCGACAGGCCGCGCAGACGGCTTCGGGGAGCACGACATGAGCCTGATCACCATGGACGGCGCGCCACGCTGGTTTCACACGGTGTTTTCCATCGTCGGCGCCATTCACACCGGCGCGCTGACCTTCATCATGCCCGACGGTCGCGAATACCGCGCGCAGGGCGAAAACCCCGGCCCCGAGGGCGTGATCGTGGTGCGCGATCCGCGCCTGTTCTGGCGCATGATCCGCGACGGCGAACTGGGCTTCGCCGAGGCCTACATGGACGGCTGGTGGGACACGCCCGACCTGCAGGCGGTGCTCGACGCCGCGCTGATCAACAACGACACCGTGGCGCGCGGCTTCGGCGGGCGGACGCTGACGCGGCTGGTGGAGCGGCTGCGCCACCTGATGAACCGCAACACCCGGCGCGGCTCGGCGCGCAACATCTCCCGCCACTACGACCTTGGCAACGATTTCTACGCCAAGTGGCTGGATGAGAGCATGACCTACTCCTCCGCCCTGTTCCAGCGCCCCGACCAAAGCCTGCCCGACGCCCAGCGCAACAAATACGCCGCGATCTGCGACCGGATCGGCGCGCGCCCCGGCGACCATCTGCTGGAGATCGGCTGCGGCTGGGGCGGCTTCGCCGAATACGCGGCGGGCGAACGCGGCGCCCGCGTCACCGGGCTGACCATCTCGCGCGAGCAGCACGACTTCGCCAAACGCCGCGTGTTCGAGGCCGGACTGGCCGACAGGGTCGAGATCGTGATGCGCGACTACCGCGACGAGCGCGGAAACTATGACGGCGTCGCGTCGATCGAGATGTTCGAGGCGGTGGGCGAGAAATACTGGCCGGTATATTTCGACACGGTGCGTGAGCGGCTGAAGCCGGGCAGTCAGGCGACGCTGCAGATCATCACCATCGCCGACAAGTGGTTCGACGGTTATCGCGAGGGCGCCGACTTCATCCAGAAATACATCTTCCCCGGCGGCTTTCTGCCCTGCCCCAGCGCGCTCAAGGCGCAGACCGGGCGCGCCGGGCTGGAGTGGGTCGAGAGCCACGAATTCGGCCAGAGCTATTCCGACACGCTGCGCCGCTGGCGCGCCAAGTTCAACGGCGCCTGGACCGAGATCGCGCCGATGGGCTTTGACGAGCGCTTCAAGCGGATGTGGAACTTCTACCTCGCGGTCTGCGCGTCGTGCTTTCTGGCCGAGACCACCGACGTGACGCAGGTGACGCTGCGCCGTGCATCGGCCTGAGCGCGGCCGCGCCGCGCTGTCGTTCGCGCTGGCGGGCGCGGGCGCGGCGGCGCTGCATGTTGCGCTGGAGACGCCGGGGGACTTGCGCGACTGGCGCCAGACGCTGCCGCTGGCGGCGGGGCTGGGCGCAGGCGCGGGCTGGGTCGCGGCGCCAAAAGGCGCCTTGAGCGGCGCGCTGACGGCGGCGGGCGGCCTGATCGCCTTCGCCGCGCTGTTCGCGCTGGGCCATGCCGCCATATCGGGCGGCGGCGCGACGGCGGCGTTCTTCACGGCGGCGGCGGCGCTGAGCAGGCCTGTCGGCGCCGCCGCGCTGGCGCTGGGGGCGCTGGCGGGCTGGATGGCGGGGCGGATCGGCCCATCTTCGCGCTGAGCAACTCCGGAGATCGCATGACCCTCGGCGCCCGCGCCCTCGCCGCCTACGCCGCGCCCGCCGTGGCGCTCGCGGCGCTGTATTTCCCGGTCTATGTCTATGTCGCGCCGTTCTACGCAGGCGAGCACGGCGTGGCGCTGGGGGCGCTGGGCGGGCTGTTCATC
>CAZOZE010000168.1:0-5334 GCA_964584215.1 uncultured Rhodobacterales bacterium | reverse complement strand
CCGCGCCTCCTGCCGCTGCGGCGTGTCGCCCAGCCGGATGCTGACGCCCTCCGCAGGCATGGCGTAGTCGGCGGGCGCCACGATGCTCAGGCGGTGCGGGTCGCCATCGACCACCTGCACCACCTCGACGGTGTCCTTGAGGCACTTCAGCCCGACCCACAGCCCGGCGTAGCGGCTCAAGCCCCAGCCGAGGATCGAGAAGTCGAGCACCTCTTGCACGCCTGCGGGGCTGAGCACCGGCATCATCGCGTCGAGCAGCGTCAGGTCGGTCTGGTGGCAGGTGGTGGAGCTTTCGCAGGTGTGGTCGTCGCCCATGCAGACCACCACGCCGCCCTTGGGCGCCGTGCCCGCAAAGTTGGCGTGGCGGAACACGTCGCCCGAGCGGTCCACCCCCGGCCCCTTGCCATACCACAGGCCGAACACGCCCTCATATGCGCCCTCGCCGCGCAGATGCGCCTGCTGGGTTCCCCAGATCGCGGTGGCGGCGAGGTCCTCGTTCAGCCCCGGCTCGAACACCACGTCCGCCGCCTTCAGCAGCTTGTCCGCCCGCGCCATGGTCTGATCGACCGCGCCCAGCGGCGAGCCGCGATAGCCGGTGACATAGCCCGCCGTCCGCCATCCGGCGCGGTCGTCGCGCGCGCGCTGCGTCAGCACCGCGCGGGTCAGCGCCTGGATGCCCGACAGCAGGACGGTTTTCTTCGTCAGATCGAAACGGTCGTTGAGCGAGATGTCCCGAAGGTCCATGACGAAGACTCCCCTGTAGCGACGCTTCTCTATGGCAAAGGTAAGCTAGCTTGACCTATACAGCAACAGCGGCTGCGGTTCTGGCGCGCACGACTTCGCGACCTATCTACCATGACGCGAAGGGTCGGGAGGTCAAATGACGCGGCGGGATTTCCTGGGCGGCGCGGCGGTCGTGGGCCTTGCGCGCGGCGCCGAAGCGGCGGAGAGCCATCCGCCGCTGGGCGCCTTCGTGCAGGCCGAGGGGCTGCGCATCCACCACATCGACCGGGGCGCCGGGCCTGCGGTGGCGCTGATCCACGGCGCCAGCGGCAATCTGCGCGACTTCGCCTTCTCGCTGATGGATCGGCTGGTCGCGCGGGGCCTGCGGGTGATCGCCTTCGACCGCCCCGGCCTCGGCTACAGCGACCGCGCGCCCGAACGCGGCTGGGACCCGGCGGTGCAGGCGCGGGTGCTGCGCGCGGCGGCCGGTCGGCTCGGGGTGGAGAATCCGGTGGTGCTGGGCCATAGCTGGGGCGGCGCCGTCGCCATGGCCTGGGCGCTGCAGGCGCCGGAGCAAACGCGCGGCGTCCTGAGCCTTGCGGGCGCCACCCACCCCTGGGGGGATGGCGTGGGGTTGCTCTACAGCCTGGCCGCCAGCCCGCTGTTCAGCGGCGTCACGCGGCGGGCGGCGCGGCTGATGATCGACGCGGACGACCCCGAAACGGTGGTCTCGCGCATCTTCTGGCCCAACCTGGTCCCCAGCGGATACGCCGAGTTCATCGGCGTCGAACTGGCGCTGCGGCCCGACACGTTCCGCCACAACGCCGAAGACCTGACCCACCTCGACGCGATACTGGCGCAGCAGGCGCCGCGCTATGCCGGGCTGCCCGTGCCGGTCGAGGCGATCCACGGCGAGGCTGACAAGACCGTATGGGCCAGCGTCCACGCCGCGCCGCTGGTGGAGCAGGTCGCGCACGGGCGGCTGACCCTGCTGCCCGGCGTCGGTCACATGCCGCACCACGCCGAAGAGGATGCGGTGGTCGCCGGCGTGGCGCGGCTGGCGGGGATCGACTGACCGCGCCAGCCGCGCGCAACGCTACTTGTTGGGCTGCGGCGTGACGCGAAGATAGGGCTTCAGCGTCTTGTAGCCCTTTGGGAAACGCCGCGCGATCTCATCGGGGTCCGTCAGGCTGGGCACGATGATCACGTCGTCGCCGTCGCGCCAGTCAACCGGCGTCGCCACCTTGTAGTCGTCGGTCAGTTGCAGGCTGTCGATCAGCCGCAGGATCTCGTCGAAGTTGCGGCCCGTGCTGGGCGGATAGGTGAACGAGGCGCGCAGCACCTTGTTGTTGTCGATCACGAAAACCGAACGCACGGTCAGCTTGGCGTTCGCGCGGGGGTGGATCATGCCGTAGAGGTCCGACACCTTGTGATCCACGTCGGCCAGCATGGGAAAATTCACCGCCGTCCCTTGCGTCTCACGGATGTCGTCGCCCCACTTGTCGTGGTTCTCCAGCCCGTCGACGGACAGGCCGATCACCTTGACGCGGCGCTTGTCGAACTCGGGCTTGAGCTTCGCCACGCGGCCCAGCTCGGTGGTGCAGACCGGGGTGAAGTCGGCGGGGTGGCTGAACAGCACGCACCAGTGGTCGCCGATCCAGTCGTGGAAGTGGATCGGACCTTCGGTGCTGTTCTGGGTGAAATCGGGAACCACGTCGCCGAGCAGGGGGGTGTTCATCGCGCTCTCCTTGTGCCGGCGCGCGCGCAAGGGTCGCCTTGCGGCGCGCGGGCGTTACATGGCCTACCAGCTAGGTCGCCCGATGCGGCGTTGCAATATCGAAAGGTGATCCGAATGGCGTGGGAGCCTGCGCTGCGGCTGAGCGTATTCCTCGGCGTGTTCACGATGATGGCGCTGTGGGAGCTTGGGGCGCCCAGGCGGCGGCTTGGCTGGTCCAAGGCGCGGCGCTGGGGCGTCAACTGGGCGGTGGCGGCGCTCGACACCGCGCTGGTGCGGCTGATGTTCCCGCTGGCCGCCGTGGGCGCGGCGCTGGACGCGCAGGCGCAGGGCTGGGGGCTGTTCAACGCGCTCGACTGGCCGCTGTGGCTGGAGTTCGCGCTGACGCTGATCGCGCTGGATTTCGCGATCTGGCTGCAACACCTCGTCAGCCACAAGGTGCCGCTCCTGTGGCGGCTGCATCAGGTCCACCACGCCGACCCCGACTTCGACGTGACCACGGCGATCCGGTTTCACCCCGTCGAGATCGCGCTGTCGATGGCGCTCAAGATCGGGCTGGTCTATGCGCTGGGGCCTGCGGCGGCGGCGGTGGTGGCGTTCGAGGTGATCCTGAACGGCTGCGCGCTGTTCAACCACGCCAACATCCGCCTGCCGCTCGCCGTGGACCGCTGGTTGCGGCTGGTGATCGTCACCCCTGACATGCACCGCGTCCACCACTCGATCGAGCGGCGTGAGCACGACGCCAACTATGGCTTCAACCTCGCGATCTGGGACCGGCTGTTCGGCGTCTATGTGGCGCAGCCCGCCGCAGGGCACGACGGCATGACCATCGGGCTGCGACCCTATCAGCACGGCGAGCCGGCGCGGCTGGGCTTCACGCTGGCGTTGCCGTTTCAGCGGCTTCGGGGGTGACGCTGCGCCTGCGAAGGGATTAGGCTGCGCGCGTTCAATCCTTGCAGGGAACGCTTCAGATGACCGACATGCTTGCGGGCCGCATGGCCCTCGTCACCGGCTCGACCTCCGGCATCGGGCTGGCCATCGCCAAGGCGCTGGCCGGGGCCGGGGCGAAGATCGCGGTCCATGGCCTCGCGACGCCCGAGGAGGCGGCGGCGGCGGTCGCCGCCGTCAAGGCGGCGGGGGCGCCGGACGCAAAGTTCTTCGACGGCGATCTGCGCGACGCGGGCGCCATCGAGGCGCTGATGACGGCGGTGGCGGCCTGGGCGCCGCTCGACGTTCTGGTGAACAACGCCGGGATCCAGAAAACGGTGACGCTGGCCGAGGCCGACGCGAAAACCTGGGACGCGGTGATCGCGATCAACCTGTCGGCCTGCTTTCACACCATGCCCCTCGCGCTGCCCGCGATGGCCGAGCGCGGCTATGGCCGGGTGATCAACATCGCCTCGGTGCACGGGCTGGTCGCCTCGGTCGCCAAGGCGCCCTACGTCAGCGCCAAGTTCGGTCTCGTGGGCATGACCAAGGTCGCGGCGCTGGAATACGCCGACAAGGGCTCGCGTGAGACCGGCGGCGTCACCATCAACGCGATCTGCCCCGGCTGGGTCGAGACGCCGCTGATCGAGCCGCAGATCATGGCGATGGCGAAAAAGGTCGGCGGCGACCGCGCGGCGGGGGTCAAGGCGCTGGTGACCGAGAAACAGCCCAGCGGCCGCACCGCAGACCCCGCCGACATCGGCGCGGTGGCGGCGTTCCTGTGCTGCAAGGCGGCGCATAACATCACCGGCGTCGCCCTGCCGGTGGACGGCGGCTGGACCGCGCAATAGCCGCAGGCCCGGCGCGCCGCCAGAGCCGCCGCCCCCGGCAAACGCCTTGCGCCGGGCCGCCTCACACTGCCCCGGCCCCGCGCCGGGGCCCCCTCCACCTGCGCTTGATCGCGCCGCGCCGCCGTGCTCCATGGGCCAGGTCCGACACCAGCCGAGGCCGCCCTTCATGCCGATCCCCTTCACCGCCCGCGTGCGCGCCCTGCCTGCGACCGTTCCCTTCGTCGGCCCGGAGACGCAGGAGCGCGCGCGGGGGCGGCGTTTCCGCGCCCGCCTCGGCGCCAACGAGAGCGCTTTCGGCCCGGCGCCGGAAGCGGTCGAGGCGATGGCGCAGGCGGCGGGCGACGCCTGGGCCTACGGCGACCCGGAGGGCCATGACCTAAAGGCGGCGCTGGCCGCGCATCACGGCGTCGGCGCGGACCATATCGCGATAGGCGAGGGCATCGACGGGCTGCTGGGCGTGGCGGCGCGGCTGTTTCTCGACCCCGACGCGGCGGTCGTCACCTCGCTGGGGGCCTATCCCACCTTCAACTACCGCGTCGCCGGGCTGGGCGGGCGGCTGGTGACAATTCCCTACCGCGACGACCGCGAGGACTGGCCTGCGCTGGCCGAGGCGGCGCGGCGCGCGGGCGCGCGCGTGGTCTATCTCGCCAACCCCGACAATCCGATGGGGTCATGGCGGCCCGGCGGCGACATTCTGGCGCTGCTCGACGCGCTGCCGCCCGACTGCGTGCTGTTTCTCGACGAAGCCTATGCGGAGTTCGCGCCGCGCGAGGCGCTCCCCGTCCTTGCGCCCGACGACCCGCGCGTGATCCGGTTTCGCACCTTTTCAAAGGCGCACGGACTGGCGGGCTTGCGCGTCGGCTATGCGCTGGCGGCGCCGCCGCTGGCGCAGGCGTTCGACAAGCTGCGCAACCATTTCGGCGTCGGGCGCGTGGCGCAGGCCGGGGCGCTGGCGGCGCTGGGCGCGCAGGGCTGGCTGGCGGAGGTGGTGGCGCGGACGCTGGCGGCGCGCGACCGTCTGGCCGGGATCGCGCGGGACAATGGCCTCACCCCCCTGCCCTCGGCGACCAATTTCGTCGCCATCGATTGCGGCGGCGA
>CAZOZE010000167.1:0-11895 GCA_964584215.1 uncultured Rhodobacterales bacterium | reverse complement strand
GAGCTTTGGCATCCGGCATTTCTCGCCTGCGGTGTCGGCGTTCCTGTGCGCCTATCCGGAGGTCTCGGCGCGGGTGTCGCTGGACGATCGCTTCGTCGAGCTGGTGGCGGAGGGCTTCGACCTTGCGGTGCGCATCGGCGCGCTGCCCGACAGCACGCTGATGGCGAAGAAACTGGCGGAGACGGCGATGCTGATCGTCGCCTCACCCGCCTATCTGGCGCGGCGCGGCGCGCCCGACTGCATCGACGCGCTGGCCGAGCACGACCTGCTGCACTACGCCAACCTGTCCTCCGGCGCCGCGTGGCGGCTGCGGGGGCCGGGCGGCGAGGAGCGGACGGTGCGCGCGCAGGGGCGGCTGACCGTGAACAACGGCGACGCGCTGTTGCAGGCGGCGGCGCAGGGCCTCGGGATAGCCCTGACCCCGGCGTTCATCGCCGCCGACGCCCTGCGCGCGGGCGACGTGGCGGAGGTGCTGCCGCAAGCGCGGCCCGCGCCGCTGGGGGTGTGGGCGGTCTATCCCGGCGGGCGCTTTCCGCAGCCCAAGCTGCGCGCCTTCATCGACTTCATGGCGGAGCGGTTCAGGGACAGCGGCCCCGACTGGTGATGAAGGGCCGGCGATAAAAAGGACCCGGGCGCAAGGCCCGGGCCTGAGTTCCGGCGCGTCCCGAAGGTCGCGCCGGGGGGAGGAACGTCGGCCGGGGTCAGGCGAACTGCGACCCCTTGCCAAACTCGGGATAGGCCTCAAGGCCCAGCTCTGCGGCGTCGAGGCCCTCGGTCTCGTCCTCGGCCGAAGCGCGGATGCCCATGGTCGCGTTGAGGATCAGCCAGGTGATGAGGCTGGTCACGATCACGAAGGCGGCGATCACCACGACGCCGAACAGCTGGCCGCCCAGCGAGGCGTCGCCGTTCGACAGCACCACCGCCAGCGTGCCCCAGATCCCGGCGCACAGGTGCACGGGGATCGCGCCCACCACGTCGTCGATCTTGAGCTTGTCGAGCAGCGGCACCGCGAACACCACCAGCACGCCGCCGAGACCGCCGATGATCAGCGCCAGCCCCAGCGAGGGCTGCAGCGGCTCGGCGGTGATCGACACGAGGCCCGCCAGCGCGCCGTTCAGCACCATGGTCAGATCGACCTTGCCATACAGAAGCTGCGTCGTGATCAGCGCCGCGATGGCGCCGCCGGCTGCGGCGATGTTGGTGTTGGCGAAGATGCGCGCCACGTCGGCCACGTCGCCGACCGTGCCCATCGCCAGCTGCGAGGCGCCGTTGAAGCCGAACCAGCCCAGCCACAGGATGAACGTGCCCAGCGTCGCCAGCGTCAGGTTCGAGCCGGGCATCGCGTTGACGCCGCCTTCCTTGCGATACTTGCCCAGACGCGGCCCGAGGATCAGCGCGCCGACCAGCGCCGCCCAGCCGCCCACCGAGTGCACCAGCGTCGACCCGGCGAAGTCCTGGAACGCGGCGCCGAAGGTGGTCATCATGAAGCCGTCGGCGGCGTCGTTTCCAAGGAAACCGCCACCCCATTTCCACGACCCCTGAATCGGGTAGATCAGCGCGGTGAGCACGACGGTGAACGCCAGGAACGGCCACAGCTTGATGCGCTCGGCCAGCGTGCCGGAGACGATCGAGGCCGTGGTGGCGCAGAACATCAGCTGGAAGAAGAAATCCGACGCCGTGGCGGCGTAATCGAGCGCGTCGGCCGCCTCCGGCGCCACGCCTGCGGGCTCCATGCCCGCGAACATGTTGAAGGCGAACACGCCGTCGATGATCCAGGCGTCGCCGGGATACATCACCTGATAGCCGCAGATGTAGTAGAGCACACCGGCGATCGAGAACAGCGCGATGTTCTTGGTGCACTGCATCGCGACGTTCTTGGTGCGCACGAGGCCCGCTTCGAGCATGGCGAAGCCTGCGGCCATCCACATCACCAGAAAACCGCCGATCAGAAACAGCAATGTGTTCAGGATGAACACGACGTGGGTCGAGGCCTCGGCGGGCGCGACGGCGGCGACCGCCTCGGCGACCGCAGGCTCTTGCGCCATGGCGGGCGCGGCGGCGAGGACCGCTGTCGCCGCAAGGGCGACGAGAGGGGCGAACATCTTCATCTCATTCCTCATGATAGCGTGAAAAACCGGCTCAGAGCGCATCTTCGCCCCGCTCATCGGTGCGCACCCGCACCGCCTGCTCCAGATTCAGCACGAACACCTTGCCATCGCCGATCTTGCCGGTGCGGGCGGTGGCGGCGATGGTCTCGACGATCTTCTCGACCTGTTCGGTGGGCGCCGCGATCTCCAGCTTGATCTTGGGGACAAAGTTCACGACGTATTCGGCGCCGCGATAGATCTCGGTATGGCCGCTCTGGCGTCCGTATCCCTTGACCTCGGACACCATCAGCCCCTGCACGCCGATGCCCGTCAGCGCCTCGCGCACCTCCTCCAGCTTGAACGGTTTGATCACCGCGATGATCAGCTTCATGTCTTTTCCCTCGCCAGCGCGGACAGACCGCAACTTCCTTGCAGAGATCACCATGCAAGGTGCGTGCCAGACCGGCGGATCAGAGCGGCTACATTGAATTTTATAAAGAAATTTCAGCGCATCGCGGCAGCGCATCTCGGCTGACCGGAATTTTTGCCTAAATATTACACAATGCCTCGTTTTTAATCGACAATAGCCGCCCCGGCGGCGCGCCGCGCCCTCAGCCTTGACGGCGCGGCGCCCTGCGTGACAGCACTTTGGCATGTCTGCGCAACTCATCGTCAAAGACCTTCGCAAGCGATTCGGCGCGGTTGACGTGCTGCGCGGCGTGTCGCTCGAAGCGATCCGGGGCGACGTGATCGCGCTGATCGGCGCGTCCGGTTCGGGCAAATCCACCCTGTTGCGCTGCATCAACCTGCTGGAGACGCCCGACGCGGGCGACATCTCGGTGGGCGGCGAGCACATCACCATGACCGACGGGCGCAAGGGCCGCGCCGCCTCCGACCCCGAGGCGCTGCGCCGCATCCGCGCCAGGCTGGGCTTCGTGTTCCAGAGCTTCAACCTCTGGTCGCACATGACGGTGATGGAGAACATCGTCGAGGCGCCGATACATGTGCTGGGCGTCCCGCCCGCCGAAGCGCGGGCGCGCGCGCTGGCGCTGCTCGCCCGCGTCGGCCTGCCCGACCGGGGCGACGCCTACCCGATCCAGCTCTCCGGCGGCCAGCAGCAGCGCATCGCCATCGCGCGCGCGCTGGCGATGGAGCCCGACGTGATGCTGTTCGACGAGCCGACCTCCGCGCTCGACCCCGAACTGGTGGGCGAGGTGCTGGCGGTGATCCGCTCACTGGCTGACGAGGGGCGCACCATGCTGCTAGTCACGCACGAGATGGGGTTCTGCCGCGAGGTCGCCAGCCGCGTGATCTTTCTGCATCAGGGCCAGATCGAGGAGGAAGGCCCGCCCGACGTCCTGTTCGGCGCGCCGAAATCCGAACGGCTCAAGCAATTTCTCTCGCGCGTGCGCGACTAGGCTGGACGCGGTCGCCGCAATGCGCTCACCCTTCCCCCACCAGCGCCCGGTTTCACGAGGCGCGACCCAACATCCGAGGAGCACCTCCATGAAACGCATCGCCCTTGCGGCCGCGCTCGTCGCGTTCGCCCTGCCCGCCGCCGCGCAGGACCTGAAAATCTGCGTCGAGGGCGCCTATCCCCCGTTCAGTCAGGTCACCAACGCGGGCGACCTCGAAGGCTTCGACATCGACATCGCCAACGCGCTCTGCGCCGAGATGGGCAAGACCTGCGAGATGGTGCAGACCGAGTGGGACGCGATCATCCCCGCGCTGGAGGGCGGCAAGTGCGACGCCATCGTGGCGTCGATGTCGATCACGCCGGAGCGGATGCAGCGCATCGACTTTTCCGCCAAATATTACCAGACCCCGGCCAAGTTCGCCGCCGCCGAGGGCGTGGACTGGACCGACGACGACGCCGGCATGGCGGGCAAGACCGTCTGCGTGCAGCGCGGCTCGATCCATCAGGGCTATATGGAGGCGGTGTTCCCGTCGGCGGTTCTGTCGCTCTACCCCACCCAGGACGAGACCTACCTCGACCTGACTTCCGGGCGCTGTGACGCGATCATGGCCGACAGCATCGCCATTCAGGACGGCTTTCTGAACACGTCCGACGGCAAGGGCTACGCCTTCTTCGGCGGCGACCACGCCGTGCCGCAGTATCACGGCGAGGGCGCCGGGATCGGCGTGCGCAAGAGCGACCCGGACCTGCGCGACGCGCTGAGCGCCGCCATCGCCGCGATCCGCGCCAGCGGCGCCTACAAGACCATCAACGACACATACTTCCCGTTCGACATCTACGGCGACTGAGCGGAAAGGACGCGCCGCGATGAACAGCCTTGCCGGCGCGGCGCCCCTGCTGTTGCAGGGCTTGTGGGTGACGATCTCGGTCGCGGTGCTGGCGCTGGCGCTGGCGACGCTGCTGGGCGCGCTCAGCGCCGCCGCCAAGATCGGCGGCGGCCCGGTCGCGCGCGGCGCGGCGGCGGCCTACACCACCGTCATTCGCGGCATCCCCGACCTGGTGACGATGCTGATCGTCTATTTCGCCGGTCAGCGGCTGATCAACGGCCTGGCGCAGAGCGTCGGGCTGGAGGGGATCGAGATCTCGCTCTACGGCGCCGGGGTTCTGTCGATCGGCTTCATCTATGGCGCCTACATGACCGAGACGTTTCGCGGCGCCTATCTCGCCATCCCGCGCGGCCAGCTTGAGGCCGCGACCGCGCTGGGCCTGTCGCGCCGCCGCACCCTGCTGCGCGTCATCGCGCCCCAGCTGATGCGCTTCGCCCTGCCCGGCTACGCCAACATCTGGCAGGTGCTGGTGAAATCGACCGCCGTGGTCTCGGTGATCGGGCTGGCCGATCTGGTGGGGCTGGCGCTGAAGATCGGGCGGCGGGAGCGTGATCCCTTCACCTATCTGATCGTGGTGCTGATCGCCTATCTGCTGATCACCTCCGTCTCGGGCTGGCTGTTCCAGCGCGCCGAGCGGCGGCTGGCGCGGGGGACGTGATGGAGGCGTTCTGCGCCAGAGCCGCCGCCGCCGCGCAGGCGGGCGCGCCGTGGTTCTTCAACCCCTGTCTGGTGATCGACGAGGCGCCGCGCTGGGCGACCGGGGTCGGCATCACCGTGGCGCTGACCGCGCTGGCGCTGATGCTGGGGTTCATGGTGGCGCTGCCGCTGGCGTTCATCCGCACCCAGCGCCACCGCGTGTTCGACCCGCTGGTGCGCGGCTATGTCTATGTGTTCCGCGGCTCGCCGCTGCTGGTGCAGCTTTTCCTGATCTACTACGGGCTGGCGCAATTCGGCTTTGTCCGCGACAGCATCCTGTGGCCGTTCCTGCGCGACGCCTGGTGGTGCGCGCTGATCGCGTTCACGCTCAACTCCGCCGCCTACCAGACCGAGATCCTGCGCGGCGCGCTGGAGGCGACGCCGAAGGGCGACCGCGAGGCCGCCGTGGCGCTGGGCATGTCGCCGTGGCTGGCGGCGCGGCGCATCCTGATCCCCGCTGCGCTGCGCCGCGCGCTGCCGCAGATGGGCAACGAGGCGGTGTTCATGCTGCACGGCACCGCCATCGCCAGCGTGATCACGATCCAGGACATCCTCGGCGTCGGCCGGATGATCAACGGGCGCTATTACGTCGTCTATGAGGGGCTGCTGAGCGCCGCCGCGCTCTACATGGCGCTGACCGGGCTGGTGGTGCTGGCGGTGCGCGCGCTGGAGAAGCGGTATCTGCGGCACCTGTATCGCTGAGGCCACAGCGGCGGGGCGCTGCGGGGCGCGGTCGTCAGTCGGCGATGCGCCTCGCCTCGCCGGCGAAAGGGCTCAGGCCAAGCCAGCGTTGCATGCAGTCCGCGACAACGCGGTCCCCGGTCAGGGTCAGCAATTGCTGCGCGACGGCGGCGCGCACGGTGGTCAGCCCCATCCAGATCGCGGTCATCGTCCGCAGATCGCCGGTGACATAGAGATCCACGTCAAATCCGGGGTTCACCGCGCACAAGTCCGTCTCGGCGTCCTCCACCACGAGCCACCAGCAGCGGCTGGCGGCGCGGACCTCGGGATAGGTGAACTCGATGGTCACGCGGCGGGGCGGCAAAGGTGTCGGATTGAGACTCCGGCGCATGTCCCACATCAGCAGCGCGGGATCGAGGTTCGACAGTGACAGCTGCGACTTCAGCCAGCGCTGTCCCCATGCCCCCATTGTCGAGACCACCGGCATCAGATCCCGGCCCGCCTCGGTCAGGGCATAGCCCGAGGGCTGGCCGGTCCCGTCGGCGGCGCGCGCGACGACGCCGAGGGCCTCAAGCTCGCGCAGCCGCTTCGACAGCAATGCGGGCGACATGCGCGGCACGCCGCGGCGGATTTCGTTGAACCGGGTGCTGCCCGCCAGCAGTTCACGCAACACCAGCAGCGTCCATCGCGTGCAGAGCACCTCCGCCGCCATCGCGACGGGACAGAACTGGCCGTAGCCTGCGGTGTTGGTCATCGCCCCGTCCTCCCAGGAAACAAGTCTGCGCGCGCCAACGCCACGCGCGACGCTAGCCCCCGCCAGGCGGCATGACGATTCATTTCTGGAACTGGAGCGCCTGAACCGACGGTGGCAGGGTCAATCGAGACCCGACCAAAAAGGAGCAAGCGACATGACCACCACCCTCTACGCGCGGCTTGGGGGCGACAGCGGCATCGCGCGCCTCGTGGACGACATCGTGGATCGTCACATGCGCAACCCTGCGATCCGCGCGCGATTTGCGGTCTATGAGACAGGGTCTCCGCGCCTTGAATCGATCAAGGGCCATACCCGCGCCTTCTTGTCCGCCGGCGGCGGCGGACCCGCCGAATACACCGGACGCGGAATGCCGGACGCGCATCGCGGCATGAACATCAGCGAAGCCGAGTATGTCGCCGCCATGGACGACATCCTCGACGCGCTCGACGCGCAGGGGATGGATCCCGAGACGCGCAAGGACGTGCTCGCCATCGCCTACTCGCTCAAGGGCGAGATATTGCGGCAGTGACGCACCGGCGCTGACGGCGCGCTGAAAAACGCGCCCCCATACCGCGACACTGCGGCGCACGCCTTCGACCGCGCGGACAGGAAGATGTCGCGCGGCGGGTTGTATCGCTGAGGCCACAGCCCGCGCCGCTTCGGCCAGCGGCGCCGCACACTCCACATTTACGCCATGCTGCGCTATGATTGAGCCCAAAGCGCCCGAGGCCAGAGGCGCGGCGAGGTTGGGCAGTGACAAAACCGAACAAATCCGCGCCCAAGCCTGCGGCGCGGCGCAACGACGGCGCGGCGCGCAAGCCGAAGCCCGGGCGCAAACCGCGCCCCGGCTGGTTCGACCGCGTGATCCGCGCGGTGGTGCTTTGGCTGTTGCGCATGGGGCTGCGCGTAGCGGCGGTGTGCGCGGTGATCCTCGCGGGCGCGGTCGCGGTGATGTATCAGAGCCTGCCGCCGGCGGCGTCGCTGATCGACGGGCGGGAGCGCGGGTCGGTCACGCTGCTCGACCGGCGCGGCGACGTGTTCGCGTGGCGCGGCGAGCAGTTCGGCGGCGAGGTGCGCGTCGGCGATGTCTCGCCGCACCTGATCCACGCCATCCTGTCGGCGGAGGACCGCCGCTTCTATCGCCACTACGGCGTCGATCCGCGCGGCCTGATCCGCGCGGCGGTGGTGAATTTTCGCGCAGGCGGCGTGGTGCAGGGCGGCTCGACGCTGACGCAACAGGTCGCCAAGAACGTGTTCCTCAGCGACGAGCGGTCGATCGAGCGCAAGCTCAAGGAAATCCCCATGGCGCTGGCCATGGAGCTGAAATACGGCAAGGACGACATCCTCGCGCTGTATCTGAACCGGGTCTATCTGGGCGCCGGCGCCTATGGCTTCGAGGCCGCGTCGCGGCGCTATTTCGGCAAGGCGGCGAAGTTTCTCGACCCGGCGGAGGCGGCGATGCTGGCCGGGCTGCTCAAGGCGCCGTCGCGGCTGGCGCCGACCGCCGACATCGCCCGCGCCCGCGCCCGCGCCGCGCTGGTGATCGGCGCCATGCGCGAGGAGGGCTATCTGACCGAGGCCGAGGCGCGGCAGGCGCGCGCCAGCCCCGCGCAGCTTTCCCATGCGGCGGCGGCGCGGGCGGGCGGGCATTTCGCCGACTGGACGATGGAGACCGGCCCCGACTATCTCACCGAGGCCACCGCCGAGGACGTGGTGATCCGCACCACCTTCGACCCGGCGGCGCAAAGGGCGGCGGAGGCGGCGATGCGCGCGGTGTTCGCCGAAAAGGTGCGCCCCGGATCGCGCGCCGAAGCGGCGATCGTGGTGATGACGCCGGACGGCGCCGTGCGCGCCATCGTCGGCGGGCGCGACGGCGCGGCGGGGCGCTTCAACCGCGCGACGCAGGCGCGGCGGCAGACCGGCTCGGCGTTCAAGCCGTTCCTCTACGCCGCCGCCATCGAGCGCGGCGCCGCGCCCGACGACGTGGTGATGGACGCGCCGCTGACCATCGGCAAGTGGTCGCCGCAGAACTATGGCGGCGGCTACGCGGGGCCGGTGACGCTGACGCAAGCGCTCGCCCGCTCGATCAACACCGTCGCGGTGCGCGTGTCGGAGCGCGCCGGGCGTGAGAACGTGCGCCGCGTGGCGCGCAAGCTGGGGATCACCGCGCCGCTGGCCGACGGCCCGGCGCTGGCGCTCGGCGTGTCGGAGGCCAGCCTGATCGAGATGACCGGCGCCTACGCCGCCTTCGCCTCGGGCGGCTTCGACGCGCGCCCGTGGTCGATCCGCGAAGTGCGGGTGCGCGGCGACAGGGACGCGCTGATGACCGGCGGGCAAGGGCCGCGCCGCCGGGTGCTCGACGCCCGCGTGGCGGGGCTGGTCACCGGCATGATGGCGGAGGTGGTGCGCTCGGGCACCGGAACCCGCGCGCAGTTGGGCGCGCGGCCGCTGGCGGGCAAGACCGGCACCACGCAGGCGGCGCGCGACGCCTGGTTCATCGGTTTCAGCGCGCAGTATGTGGTCGGCGTCTGGATGGGCGCCGACGACAACTCCCCCCTGCGCGGCGTCACCGGCGGCGGCCTGCCCGCCGAGATCTGGCGCGAGACCATGGCGCGGCTGCATCAGGGCCTGCCGAACAAGCCGCTGCCCGCGCTGCGCCCCGCCCCCCGCGCGCCCGCCATCGCCGCCGCGCGCGGCGTGACGGTGGCGGCGGCGGAGGACGACGAAAGCTTTCTCGGCGGCATCCTGTCAGACGTGCTGCGCAGGCTGGGCGCCAACTGAGCAGGCTCAGAGCCGCAGGTTGCCGCCCTCCACCCGCCACGCCTGCGCGCCCGCCAGCCAGTCGAGCCGCGTGACCGACAGCGGATCGAGCCGGAACGCCAGCGCCTGCCGCGCGCTGAGCCCCGCCGCGCGCGCCAGCGCGGCATGGATCGCGCCCGCGTGCGCCACCGCCACGATCTCGCCCTCAGCGCGGTTCAGCCGGTCGATGGCGGCGCCGACGCGCGCCGCAAGATCGTCGAACCCTTCTCCCCCGGTCGCCCGCGCCGGGCCGGGATTTTCCCAGAACGCGGCGTAATCCGCCGGGTGAAGGTCTGCGATGGCGTCGAACGCCACCCCCTCCCAGGCGCCGAAGTTCAGTTCGCGAAACCCCGGCTCGTCGGCCAGACGCGGGCGCCCCTGCGCCAGCCGGTCGGCGGTCAGCCGCGCCCGCGCCAGATCGGAGGACACCACCGGCGCCTGCGGCAGCGCGCGCGCCAGCCGCTCGAGCCCGCCCGTGTCGCCGAGGTCGGGCGCGATGTCGGTCCAGCCGATGGCGGCGCGGGCGTGGGTCGGCGCGTGGCGCACCCACCACCACCTCATCGCGCGTCCTTCAGCACCAGCGGCAGCCCCGCGACCACCAGCAGCGCCAGATCGGCCAGCGCGGCGACCTGCTGATTGAGCCTGCCCTGCGCGTCGCGAAACCGCCGCCCCAGCGCCGTGTCGGGCACGATCCCGAAGCCCACCTCGTTCGACACCGCCACCACCGGCGCGCGCATCGCCGACAACGCGGCGCACAGCCGCGCGCTCTCGGCCTCCGCATCCGCCCCCGCCAGCATCCGGTTGGACAGCCACAGCGTGAGACAATCCACCAGCACCACGCGGCCCGCGCCGTCGCTCGCCGCCAGCGCTTCGGCCAGATCGTGCGGCGCCTCGACCGTCTCCCAATCCTCGCCCCGGTCGGCGCGGTGGCGGGCGATGCGGTCGGCCATTTCGGCGTCGAACGCCTGCGCGGTGGCGAGATAGACCCGCGCCAGCCCGGTCTCGCGTGCCAGCCGCTCGGCCAATGCGCTTTTGCCCGACCGCGCGCCGCCGGTGACAAACGCACAGACGAAACGGGGATTCGCGAAACAGTCTGTTTTGCGCATGCGCGGGTGATCCGGCCAGGGTCGCGGGGCGTATCCCCTCGCATAAACAGGCCAAACGGCCCCCGCGCAACAGGGAAGAGGCTAGAATGTCCGAAGGAATGACCCGCACCGCCGGATCGGTCGCGCATCGCGCCATGTCCGCCGAACTGCTCGACGCGGAGACCGAGCTGGCGCTGGCGCGCGCATGGCGCGACCACGGCGACGAGGCCGCGCTGCACCGTTTGGTGACCGCCTACATGCGGCTGGCGATCTCGATGGCCGCCAAGTATCGCCGCTACGGCGCCTCGATGAACGATCTGATCCAGGAGGCCGGAGTCGGCCTGATGAAGGCGGCGTCCAAGTTCGACCCCGATCGCGGCGTGCGCTTCTCCACCTATGCGGTGTGGTGGATCAAAGCGTCGATCCAGGACTATGTGATGCGCAACTGGTCGCTGGTGCGCACAGGATCGACCTCCAGCCAGAAATCGCTGTTCTTCAACATGCGCCGCGTCCGCGCCAAGCTGGAGCGTGAAAAGGGAACCGGACTGGCGGGCGTCTCCGCCGCCGAGATCCGGCAGGAGATCGCCGACGAGCTTGGCTGCCCGCTGCGCGACGTCGAGATGATGGAGGGGCGGCTGGCCGGCTCGGACTTCTCGCTCAACGCCCAGCAGGGTGGCGACGAGGGGCGCGAGTGGGTCGAGGCGCTGGAGGACGACGGCCCGCGCGCCGAGGACACCGTGAGCCGCGACAGCGACACCACCACGGCGCGCAAGTGGCTGGTGGACGCCTTCGACGCCCTCACCCCGCGTGAGCGCATGATCATCGCCGCGCGAAAACTCTCCGACGAGCCGGAGACGCTGGAGAGCCTCGGCGGCAAGCTGAGCCTGTCCAAGGAGCGGGTGCGCCAGTTGGAGGCGCAGGCGCTGCGCAAGATGAAGAAGCGGCTGGAGACCAAGTTCGGCGACGCGGCGTCGGAACTGGCCGTCGCCATGTGACCCCGGCGCGGCCCGTTTTTGCGCGGGCCGCGCCGCTACAGCGCCAGCGCCAGACCGGTTCCCCCCGCCGCGATCAGGCTCAGCGCCCACGCGGCTTCGACGTTGAGCCAACTGCGCCGGATGAACTCCAGGCCCAGCCAGCGCCACGTCGCCCAAGCGAGCGCCCCCGCCGTCGCCACCATCGCGGCGGCGTGGACCGCCGCGACGCCCAGCGCCACGCCGCCGTTGCGCGCCGTCAGCAGCCCCGCCGCGCCTGGCCCGTCAACGGCGCAAAGGCCCAGCACCACGGGAACCAGCAACAGCCCCGCGCCGTGCGCCAGCGCCACCGCGAACGACCACAGCGCCAGCTTAGAGGGCGGGATGCGCGCCAGCGCGCGCGGGTGGCGGCGGTCGAGCAGCCGCCACACGCCGAACGCCACGACGATCAGCCCGGCGCCGATGCGCACCTCCCGCCCCCAGTCCAGCAGCGACGCCAACAGCGCGAACGGCAGCAG
>CAZOZE010000166.1:0-3502 GCA_964584215.1 uncultured Rhodobacterales bacterium | reverse complement strand
AGGGTCTGTCTTGGCGGCGATCAGCGCGCCGATGCGGGCGGCAGGGCAGGTTTCGGCGGTCCAGTGCATCGGCGCGAACAACGCGCCGCGCGGGCCCCGGTCGGTGACGAGCGCGCGCAACAGCGCCGCGCCGGTGTCGCTGCGCACCGCGACCAGATCGGCAGGGCGCACGCCGAGCGCGGCGGCGTCGTCGGGGTGGATCTCGACGAAAGGCTCGGCGACATGGGCCGACAGGCGCGGCGACAGCCCCGTGCGCGTCATCGTATGCCAGTGGTCACGCACACGCCCGGTGTTGAGGATGAAGGGGCGGGCGGCGGGGCGCGCGCGACGATAGGGCGTCGGGACGGCGCGGGCGCGGCCGTCGTCAGTGAAGAAACCACCCTCACTGAAGAACCGCGCCCGCGTGGCGCCGCAGGCGGGCGCGGGCCAGCGGAACGGACGCATCGCGGCGTAATCGGCGTCGGAGCAATCCGCCCAGGCGGAGATGTCGAAATCGCGCGCGGCGACCGCCGACAGCGCGGCGTGCTCGCGAAAGATCGCGGCGGCGGAGGCGTGGGCGAAGGCGTCGCGCCACCCCATGCGGGCGGCCACGTCGCACAGGATCGCCCAGTCGGCGCGCGCCTCGCCCGGCGGGGCGAGGAATGCGCGCTGGCGAGAGATGGTGCGGTCGGAGTTGGTGACCGTGCCTTCCTTCTCGCCCCAGGCCAGCGCCGGCAGACGGACATCGGCGAAGCGGCCGGTGTCGGCGCGGGCGCTGATTTCGGAGACGACGACGAACGGGCAGGCGGTCAGCGCCGCGCGCACGGCGTCCGCCTCCGGCAGGCTGACGACCGGGTTGGTGGCGACAATCCAGAGCGCCTTGATCCGCCCGTCGCCCACGGCGCGAAACATGTCCACCGCTTTCAGGCCGGGCCGCTGCGCGATGGCGGGGCTAACCCAGAACGCCTGCGCGCGGGCGCGATGCTCGGGGTTTTCGATGTCGAGATGAGCCGCGAGCATGTTGGCCAGCCCCCCCACCTCGCGCCCGCCCATCGCGTTGGGCTGGCCGGTCACCGAAAACGGCCCCATGCCGGGCCGCCCGATCCGCCCGGCGGCCAGATGGCAGTTGATGATCGCATTCACCTTGTCCGTGCCGCAGGCGGACTGGTTAACGCCCTGGCTCCACAGCGTCACCACGCATGCCGTGCGGGTCCATTCGGCGTAGAAGGCGGCGAGGTCGGCCTGCGCCAGACCCGTCGCGTCGGCGATGTCGTCCAGCGACAGCGCCGAGGCGGCGGTCAGCGCCGCGTCGAGGCCGGTGACATGCGCCGAGACGTAAGCCTGATCGATGGCGCCCTCGCGCGCGATCCAGCTCAACAGCCCTGCAAACAGCGCGACGTCTGAACCCGGCGCAAGCGCGAGATGAGCGTCGGCGAGTTCGGCGGTAGCGGTGCGGCGCGGGTCGATCAGGATCACGCGCAGCGTCGGCCGCGCCGCCTTGGCCGCCGCCAGCCGCTGGTGCAGGACCGGGTGGCACCACGCCAGATTCGAGCCGACCAGCACCACCAGATCCGCCTGCTCGATGTCCTCATACGTTCCCGGCACGGTGTCGGCGCCGAATGCGCGGCGGTGCCCCGCGACCGAGGATGACATGCACAGCCGCGAATTGGTGTCGATGTTGGCCGAACCGATGAAGCCTTTCATCAGCTTGTTGGCGACGTAGTAGTCCTCGGTCAGCAGTTGTCCCGAGACGTAGAACGCAACGCTGTCGGGACCGTGGTCGCGGATCGTCTCCGAGAACCGTCCCGCCACGAGGTCCAGCGCCTCGGGCCATGTCGCCCGCGCGCCGCCGATCTCGGGATGCAGCAGCCGCTCCTCCAACCCCAGCGTCTCGCCCAGCGCGGAGCCTTTGGAGCACAACCGACCGGCGTTGGCGGGGTGAGCCGGGTCGCCCCTGACCGAGGCGCCGCCCGAGCCGTCCGGCGCGGCCAGGACGCCGCAGCCGACGCCGCAATAGGGGCAGCTCGTGGCGACGGGCGCGGCCATCTCATGCCGCCCCTTGCAGGGCGGGCGCGGCAAGGCCGAGCGCCGCCGCGTCGACCAGAATGCGGCCGGCCTCGACGCGGCAAGCGATGGTCACGGCCCGCCCTTCGTCGGCGCCCTGAGCCAAGCCGGTCTCCAGCGAGATCACCCAGGCGTGCAGCGGGCAGGCGACCGACGTTCCATGCACGATGCCGTCCGACAGTGGTCCGCCCTTGTGCGGACAGCGGTCGTCCAGCGCGAACACGCGGTCGCCCTCGGCGCGAAACACCGCCACGCAACCGCTGGCGGTGCGGATCTTGCGGGCGCCCAGGGGCGGCACATCGTCGAGCGCGCCCACGTCGATCATCGCTGTCATGGCTCTCCCTCCCACCGCCTCGATCATTCCGCCGGAACGCGTGTTTCAACCGACGGCCCTGCGTGGACCGGCGCGCGCGGACGCTCTGCGCCAGTGCGGCCATGGGTTGCGTAGAGCGTGGCGCCGACGAAGGTCAGGCCGCCGACCAGATTGCCGACCACGGTCGGAATCTCGTTCCAGAGCAGGTAGTCCATCCAGGTGAACTGGCCGCCGAGCAGGATGCCCGAGGGAAACAGGAACATGTTCACGATGGAATGCTCGAAGCCCATGTAGAAGAATACTGTGATCGGCATCCACATCCCGATCACCTTGCCCGGCACCGAGGTGGACATCATCGCCGCGACGACGCCGGTCGAGACCATCCAGTTGCACATCACGGCGCGGATGAAGAGCGTCAGCATCCCTGCGGCGCCGTGTTCAGCGTAGCCGAGCGTGCGGCTCTCGCCGATATGACCGATCTTCTGGCCGATCGCATTCGGCTCAACCGAAAACGCGAAGGTGAAGATGATCGCCATGAACACCGCCACCGTGAACGCGCCGGCGAAGTTGCCGACGAAGACAAGGCCCCAGTTGCGCAGCACCCCGTTCAGCGTCACGCCGCGCCGCCGGTCGAGCAGCGCGAGCGGAACCAGCGTGAACACGCCGGTCAGCAGGTCAAAGCCCATCAGGTAGAGCATGCAGAAGCCGACCGGGAACAGGATCGCCCCAAGCAGCGGCTGGCCGGTGTTCACGGTGATCGACACCGCGAACGCCGCCGCAAGCGCCAGGATGGCGCCGGCCATGTAGGCGCGGATCAGCGTGTCTCGGGTGGACATGAAGACTTTCGCCTCACCGGCGTCGACCATCTTGGTCACGAAATCGCGGGGGGTCACATAGGACATCGGAGCGCCTCCTGACGGCTGAAACTAAGGATGAGCGCCTGCGGTCGAGGCCGCAGGCGCGCGGCTCATTCGGCGGCGCGCAGCCGCGGGATGTCGAGCAGCGGCGCGAACTCGCCACGCTCGGCCCCCTGCGCCCGCTCGGCCCAGGGGTCCTTGCGATAGACGCCCTGGCTGAGCGTGAAGCGGTCATGCAGCGCGCGGCGGCTGTCGAGGTCGAGAACCACCCGCGCTTTGACCCAGTCGA
>CAZOZE010000165.1:0-5705 GCA_964584215.1 uncultured Rhodobacterales bacterium | reverse complement strand
CATGGGCGCGGGCGCCTTCGTGATGGCGAGCTACACCCAGATCCCCTATGAGCGCATCGTCGCCGTCGCCGCCCTGCCCGCGCTGCTGTATTTCGCCTCGGTGGCGTTCTTCGTGCGCATCGAGGCCAAGCGGCTGGGCCTCGGCGCCATGCCCGGCGCCGGGGTGACGCTGGGGCAGGCGATGCGCGCGGGCGGCGCCAGCTTTTTCCTGCCGATCGGCGCGGTGATCGGGCTGCTGCTCTCCGGCTATTCGCCCAGTTACGCCGCCGTGCTCGGCATCGTGGCGGTGATCGCCTCAAGCTGGCTGACGCAGACGCCGATGGGGCCGCGCGCGGTGCTCGACGCGCTCAGCCTTGGCGCGCGCAACATGATCATGACGGCGGTGCTGCTGGTGGCGGTGGGCATTGTCGTCAACGTGATCTCCACCGCCGGGGTCGGCAACACGTTTTCGCTGATGATCGCCACCTGGGCGCAGGGCAACGTGTTGATCGCCATCGTGCTGATCGGGCTGGCGTCGCTGGTGCTGGGCATGGGGCTGCCGGTGACGGCGGCCTACATCGTGCTCGCCACCCTGTCGGCCCCGGCGCTGGCGGGGATGATCGCCGACGCGCAGGTGGTGGCGCTGCTGGCGGCGGGCGATCTGCCCGCGACCGCCGCGCCGATCCTGATGCTCGCGGCGCCCGACGCCGCCGGCGCGCTGGGCGCGCCGATGGCGCATGGCGACGCGAGCGCGCTGGTGGCGGGCCTGCCGCTGGAGCTGCGCAGCGCGCTGCGCGACATGGCGGTGTCGCCGCAGGCGCTGACGGCGGCGCTGCTGTCGGCGCACATGATCGTCTTCTGGCTGAGCCAGGACAGTAACGTGACGCCGCCGGTCTGTCTGGCCGCCTTCACCGCCGCCGCCATCGCCAAGGGGCCGGCGATGGCCACCGGCTTCACCGCGTGGAAGCTGGCCAAGGGCCTGTATATCGTGCCGGTCCTGTTCGCCTATACGCCGTTCCTGAGCGGCGACCCCGTGAAGGCGCTGGAGGTCTTTCTGTTCGCGCTGCTGGGCGTCTATGCGCTGGCGGCGGCGATGGAGGGCTGGATGGAGGCGCGGCTGTCGCCGCCGCTGCGCGCGCTGACGGCGGCGGCGGGCGTGGCGGCGGTGTGGCCGTCGAGCCTGATGCTCAATCTGGCGGCGGGCGCCGCGATCCTGGGCATTCTGCTGCTCAATATCCGCGCCGGGCGGCGCGTTCCGGCTTAATTGCTGGACTTGCTTCACACCTTCTTCATACTTCCCCGGCGGCGCTAACGATATCGGCCGCCATCAGAGGGGGAGCACCTTGCCAAAACAGGTTTTCATCGTCGCCTACGGCGGCGAGGACAAGACGGTCGTGAACCTCGCCGCCACCCACGCCCGCAAGGAGGGCGCGAAGCTTCACATCGTGCATGTGCTGGAATGGTCGCCCTACAGCTTTCTGACGCCGCAGGAGCTGGAGGAGCGCCACGCCCGCCGCAAGAAGGAGCTGGCGCGCGCCGAGGAGGCGGTGATGACCCCGGTGCTCACCGAATTGCGCGCCATGGGCGTCGCTGCGGAGGGCGAGATCCTCTACGGCTCGGCCGTCGATCTCATCCTTCAGGTGACGAAGGAGCAGGACGCGGCGCTGATCTTCGTCGGGCGCGGCGAGACGACGCTGGGCGCACGGGTGTTCGGCAGCGTCTCGATCGGCCTGGCGCAGGCGGCGCCGGTGCCCACCGTCATCGTTCCGTGAAGCCCGCAGCAGCCGGAGAACAACGCATGAAAATCCAGAACGCCCTCATCCCGGCGCTGGCGGCCTTCGCGGCGCCGGGCCTCGCCCGCGCTCAGGACGCCGCGCGCAGCATAGATCAGATCGTCAACGAAAACGTCGGCGCCGTGACCGGCCCGTTCGTCAACTTCATCTTCGCCCCCCTGCCCGGCACCAGTTTTCCGTGGATCGTGCTGTGGCTGGTGGTCGGCGCCACCGTGTTCACCATCTACTTCGGGTTCATCCAGTTCCGCGCCTTCGGCCACGCCATCGCGCTGGTTCGCGGCGACTACTCCAACCCCAAGGACGCAGGCGAGGTCAGCCATTTTCAGGCGCTGGCCACCGCGCTTTCCGGCACCGTCGGCCTCGGCAACATCGCGGGCGTCGCGGTCGCGGTCTGGATCGGCGGGCCGGGCGCGACGTTCTGGATGATCCTCGCCGGGCTGATGGGCATGGCGTCGAAGTTCACCGAGTGCACGCTGGGCGTGAAATACCGCAACGAATACGCCGACGGCACCGTTTCCGGCGGCCCGATGTACTATCTCACCAAGGGCTTCGGCGAGCAGGGCCGCGCGATGCTGGGCCGGGTGCTGGCGGTGTTGTTCGCCCTGTTCTGCATCCTCGGCTCGTGGGGCGGCGGCAACATGTTCCAGGCCAATCAGGCCCATGCGCAGCTTGTCAACATCACCGGCGGCGCCGACAGCTTTCTGAACGGCGCGGGCTGGATCACCGGTCTGGTGCTGGCCGGGGTGGTGTTCGTGGTGATCGTCGGCGGCATCCAGTCCATTGCAAAGGTCACCGAAAAGATCGTGCCGCTCATGGCGGTGCTCTATGTCGGCGCGGCGGTGATCATCCTCGTGACCAATGCCGACAAGATCGGCTGGGCGTTCGGCCAGATCTTCGCGGGCGCGTTCACCGGCCTCGGCATCGCGGGCGGCATGGTCGGCGCGCTGATCCAGGGCTTCAAGCGCGCCGCGTTCTCCAACGAGGCGGGCGTCGGCTCGGCGGCCATCGCCCACTCGGCGGTGCGCACCAAGGAGCCGATCACCGAGGGCTTCGTCTCGCTGCTTGAGCCGTTCATCGACACGGTGGTGATCTGCACCATGACAGCGCTGGTGATCGTGATCACCGGAGTTCTGATGATCGATTCCGACACCGGGCTCTACGTCTGGAACGCCGAGGCGGGCCGCATCGCCACGGTGGGCGACGTGAGCGGCGTGGCGCTGACCTCCGCCGCCTTCGCCAATGTGGCGAGCTGGTTTCCCTATGTGCTGGCGCTGGCGGTGGTGCTGTTCGCGTTCTCCACGATGATCTCGTGGAGCTATTACGGGCTGAAGGCGTGGACCTATCTGTTCGGCGAGAGCAAGCCCGCCGAGCTGAGCTTCAAGCTGCTGTTCTGCGTCTTCGTGGTGATCGGCGCGGCGATGGACCTCGGGCCGGTGATCGACTTCTCCGACGCGGCGATCTTCGCCATGGCGGTGGTCAACATCATCGGCCTCTACTTCCTGATGCCGATCGTGAAGGACGAGCTCGACAGCTATCTCTCGCGCCTGAAATCGGGGCAGATTCGCAAGTTCGCGGTCTGACGAAGGGTTGGCGCCCCGGCTTCCGGGCCGGGGCGGCGATCCCCCAATCCTGCGCCGCCCTGGCCGCCGCGCCGGGGCCTCCGGCGCCACCGCTGGCGGCTCACCCCGCCTTCGCCGCCAGCGCCTCGATCTCGACCACGAACTCGGGCCGGGTGAAGCCGCCGACGATCATCAGCGTCGAGGCCGGCGCCGGGTCGCCCACCACCGCGTCGCGCGCGGCCATGTAGCCGGCCATATGCTCGCGCCCCGTCACATAGGCGTTCAGCCGGATCACGTCCGCCAGCGTCATCCCCGCCTCGGCCAGGATCGCCGCGATGTTGGCGAAGCAGAGCCGCGCCTGCGCCTCGGCCCCTTGCGGCGCGCGGTCGTCCGGCCCGACGCCAAGCTGGCCGGAGACCGCCACCAGCCGCGCGCCGGGCGGAACCTCCACGCCGTGGCTGTATCGGGCGAAAGGCGGGCGTATGGTCGGCGGCGAGAGGGGGCGCATCGGGCGACTCCGTCAATGGGAAACGTCTCGACCATGGCCGACATCCGCGACTGGCGAAACCTGTGCTGGCCCGATTTCACCGTGCTGGACCCCGCGACCACCATCGCGCTCCAGCCCTGCGGCGCCATCGAGCAGCACGGGCCGCACCTGCCGGTGGCGGTGGACGCGCTGATCGCCGAGGAGATCGCGCGCCGCGCCGCCGCCCGCGTGAAAGGCCGCCTCACCGTGCTGATCCTGCCCGCGACGCAGGTCGGCAAATCCACCGAGCACATCGCCTATCCCGGCACGCTGACGCTGGAGGCCGAGACGCTGACCGCGCTCTGGACCGAGATCGGCGAGAGCGTGGCGCGCGCGGGCCTGCGCAAGATCGTGTTCCTCAACGCCCACGGCGGCCAGCCGCAGGTGGTGGATATCGTCGCCCGCCGCCTGCGCGCGCGCCACGGCATGGTCGCGCTGTCGAGCGGCTGGTGGAGCGTCGGCTTCCCCGACGAACTCGCGCCCGAGGCCGAGCGCCGCCACGGCATCCACGCAGGCCTGGTCGAGACCGCGATGATGCTGCATCTGGCGCCGGGGCTGGTGCGCATGGAGCGGGCGGAGAATTTCATCCCCGCCAACGCGACGGTCGCCGAGACATACCGCCGCCTGCGCATGGTCGGCCCGATGCAGCTGGGCTGGATGGCGCAGGACCTGCACCCCTCCGGCGCCGCCGGAGACGCTTCCGCCGCCACCGCCGCGCTGGGGGCGGCGATCGTCGATGCGGTCACGGCGCGCTACGCCGAACTGCTGGAGGAGGTCGCCGCCTATCCGCTGGACGCGATCCGGACGCGCTGAGCCGAAAAAACAGGCGCCCGCGCATGAAAAACGGGCGGGCGCCGAAATCGGCGGCGCGCGGCGCATGGCGGCGCTCGACAACCGCCGCGCGCGGCCTTTAACCTTGCCACAGATTTGCTTGCGCGCGCGCCGCGCTTCGGGAGACCGCCATGCTCAGGACCACCCTATCCGCCGCGGCCCTCGCCGTGACCGCCGCCGTCGCCGCCCAGAGCGCCAGCGCCCAGACCACGCCCTGGCGGTTCGGCTCCAACTGGCTGCCGCAGACCGAGCACGGCGGCTATTATCAGGCGATGGCGGACGGCACATACGCCGCCTGCGGCCTTGACGTGAGCATCACCCCCGGCGGGCCGCAGGTGAACGGACGCGCGCTGATGCTGGCGGGCAAGCTCGACGCCTACATGGGCGGCAACATGCTGTTCGCCTTCAACGGCATCGTCCAGGACATCCCGTTCCGCGTGGTCGCCGCGACCTTCCAGAAGGAGCCGCAGGTGATCATGACCCACCCCGGCGTGGCGAAGGCGTTCACCGACCTCAAGGATCTCACCCTGCTGATCGGCGACAACGGCTATCAGACCTATTACCAGTGGATGATCTCCGGCTTCGGCTTCACCCCCGAACAGCGCCGCCCCTACACCTTCAACTCCGCGCCGTTCCTCGCCGACAAGAACACCGGCCAGCAGGGCTATGTCACCTCCGAGCCGTTCGCGATCGAAAAGGAGGCCGGGTTCAAGCCCGACCTGTGGCTGCTGGCCGACTACGGCTTCGACACCTACTCCACCACCATCGAAGTCACGCAGAACACGCTGGAGACCCGCCGCGAGGACGTGCAGTGCTTCGTCGATGGCTCGGCGCTGGGCTGGTACACCTTCCTCTACGGCGACAACACGCTGGGGGTGAAGGCGATTCAGGAGGCCAACCCCGACATGACCGACGACAGGATCGCCTACGCCATCGAGACGATGAAGGAATTCGGCATCGTCGATTCGGGCGAGGCGCTGGAGGTCGGCATCGGCGCCATGACCGACGCGCGGATGC